>JACPMU010000019.1 GCA_016185865.1 Candidatus Woesearchaeota archaeon
AATCTCGTGCAATATTGAGCCTTGCTTTCCTATAATGCGGGGCACTTTGTTGGTGTTCACCTCTATTATTCTGCCGCCTTTTAATCTTCTTAAGCCAGGGCCTTTCATTGTGACATCAATCAATTTCTGGCTTGTGACATTCACAATCTTGCATACAATATAATCCCCTAGATCATAGTATTGTGTTAAATTTGCCCCTCTTTGAATAAATTCGGATGTTGCCTCTTTCATCGACAGCATTGCTGAATAGGCAGAGTTTGTATCAAGCCTCCAGCCATTAAAGCCAACGTCAATAACATTGCAGATGATTGTGTCCCCTGTTTTGGGAATGTACCTTCCTGACAATGGAATCAGCTTTATTGTCCTTCCGTCCACCATTGCCAACCCAAGCCTGTTTGCAACTATCTTTTCTCCGTCCCTGTAAGTTCCGCTGCCAGGCAGTATGTCCATTCCGACTGCCAATGTTTCACCAGGGACTGAAATTTCCTTGTCCTTAACAATTATTTCTGACATTTTTTGTTCCTCACTTTTGTTCAAATTTAAATTTTTATACAATTGCTTCTGCAGCTTGTTCTTCCTCTTTTTCCAATTGTTTATAATCTAATGCGCAAGTGCGAGCTTCAGCAAAATACCCATTTTTAGCCATAGTTTTGATTGAATCACCTATTGCTTGCCGCGTACTAGGCTGCATGCCGCCATACCTTTTAATATCTCCTTTTCCCAAGTCGAACATATCTTTAACTTTAGTCATAAGCGTTTCAAGAGGCGAATTGCCTCTTCCTAAACCCTTAATAAAAAATAATTCTTCTAAATTACCTATAAAGTTGAATACTTGTTGGCTAGTCATAAGATATCACTTAAATTCATTTTATCTTCAAAACCTTGCTCTCCACGTTTCCATGGCAGATTTTGTTCAATTTATCGTAAAGGTCGCTTTCCATTCCCCCTGGCAATTCAACAACAGCAACCCAGTAGCCGTTGCTCTGCCAGTCCTCCCTTAGGATTGTGGCAAATGCCTTCACAGTTGAATAGCATTTAGGGGCGTATTCAGGGGCAATCTTGATTGCTATTTCCTTGACTTCAAACTTTATAGGCAGTATCGGCCTAAGCTGTTTTAGAGCTTCCTGGATCTGCTCCTGAACTGATTTGAATTCATCAACATGAAATTTTGCCTCTATAAACGCGTTTTCAATCCTTTGCGGAGGATGCGGCAAATGAGTTTTCGGGTCAACGCCGTTCCTGTGTATTATTGAAATTATCTGCTTTCTTTTTGCCTCCCTTAAATTTTCCCTGTATTCCTGCGTCAGCTGGATTTCGCCTTTTTGGATAATCTGCCTTGCAACCTCTTCTGCATCGCCTGTTCCAAAAATCTGCTTCATTGCATTTTCAGATGCTGCAAGCCCTTTTTTCGCATCGGAGAAAACCTGCATGGCTGCAAGAACATCGTGCATATCGACATTTTTCCCCTCCCTCAAGGCAAGCGCATTTGTGCAGTCGACAAGAATCTCAAAGCTTTGCCCGTGGGTTTTCAGCCTTGCAATTATGGCTTGATCAACAGTGACCATCATTTTTCACTTTATTTCTTTGCCAGCTTTTTGTCATCTTTCAGCTCTGATGCTGTCTTCTCTATCTTTGATTTTACCAGCTTTTTGATTTTTTTTTCCGTTATTTTTCAGGGCCTTTAATGACAATTTTAGCCCTTCATCAATTGTCAGGCTGGGCTTGTACTCGCTGTGCAAAATTTCTTCCACTTCAATTTCTCCCTCTCCTATTGCGGTTGCCATGTACTGGAAGTATATCCCTATCGGGTCTGTTTCGTACAGCCTTGGGGTATGATCATCAATTCCAGCAACCAAGACTGACACTCCAAATGGTCTTAATCCGCCGCTTTGGGTGCATACCTGCTTTAAGTCGCACATTTCCTTTACAATTGTCAAAGTGTCAATCTCTGAATCATAAGTTACCCTGTTTTGCTGCGCCCTTAACTGTGCTCGGTCAATAAGAACCCTTGCGTCGCTCAAGATTCCCGATGCCGACGCTCCTATATGCTCGTCAATCTGCCATATCTTTTCAACTGACTCCGGCACAATCAAGGAATCCACAACTCTCTTGTCTGCCACCAAAAGAACGCCGTCAGAGCACACCATTCCGATTGCTGTTGATCCCTGCCGAACTGTTTTTTTAGCGTACTCCACCTGCAATAATCTTCCGTCAGGGCTGAACATTGTTATTGCCCTGTCGTAACCCATCAACTGATGCGGCATTGGCTGTTGCATTTTTTATTCCTCCTTATTTTATTGTTTTTTTAAAACCTAAGCTGATGCTTTCAAGAACCTGTTTTCAGCTTTCCTCAATATTCCAGAAACACCCAAGCTCCTGAAAATAACATCCTCGTTGCCAATCTTGTTTGCGAATACCAATGCTGCTTTTACAGCATCAACATGCCTGTGGCTTACTTTCATTATGCCCCTCTGGAGCTTTTGGTCCCACTTGTTGTTTAGTATCATTAAGCCTGCCTTTGCTGTCCCAAGCTGGCCGAGGAACTGCGATGAAGCGTTCCATATTGCGCTTGAAACTTGGCTAGCGTCATTTATTTTTTGTTTTGAGATGACTTCGAATACCAGATATCGCTTTTTTTCCCTTAAGCTTGGCAAGACTGGCTTCAATTTAGTATTTATCATTATCAAAAACCTTTGGTTTTTGGGAATGCTCAGAAATCTTTGATTTCTGACATCTCAATATATGAGAAGAATTGAGTAACTTCCTTTCTCTTCTCTCTGTTACTATGTAGAATAGCTTGGTTGTATTTAAAGGTTGCGAATTTCAATATTGAGTTTGTTGTAAAGTTGTTATGCTCAATTGTCGGCAAAAATATTATTAGGGAGTAGGCTCGCACGATAACTTCAATTTAACTGAAGTTTTCGATAGATTAATAAAGTTATATCATAAATATTATTCAATGGACTGGAAAAATTTTTTCAAACCATCTATAAAGAGAGTTATCCTTACTATAATACTATTAGTTGCATTTTATATAACAACTTATATACTAATCGGTCCTAGACCATGTACTTTAGATATGTATCAAGTCGGACAAGCCCCTCCTGGATGGATAGGATGCTCGTATAGTCCCTTGGAATCTCCATTAATTCTATCTTTATTTTGGTTAATAAATATAATAATATCCTATACAGTATCTTGCCTTATTTTTAGAAGGAAGTAAGAACACTCTCCAGCCCATATTTTCTTTATTTTAGTGCCGACAACTTTGAGTTTTCTTTTCAGGAGATTGCACTAAATTTCAGTCCTAACGGAGAAACTAACAGCCGTGGCATACATTAAGCATGACATCATTGAAAAACAAAATATAACAATCTTATCTTTTCATAACTTTAACCAATTCTTCCTTCTTTTTCCTCATCAGCTCTTCAGAATCAGCCTCCAGATTCAATCTAAGCAATGGCTCTGTGTTGCTGGGTCTTACGTTAAACCACCAATTGCCAAATTCAACAGTGATTCCGTCCAATTTTGAGCTTTTCTTTGGAGATTGTTTTTTGTAAATTGCTTCAATTTCCATTAATTTTGAGTTTTTATCTTTAACTTCAATGCTTGTTTCCTCTATCGTGTGGTATTTTTTGAACTCTTCCAATAGTTCCGACAACGGCTTGTTCTCCCTTGATACAATCTCGGCAACAATCAAGCTTGTTATTATGCCTGAATCTGCTCGGTAATTGCCAATATAATAGTAATGAGCAGAATGCTCGCATGCAAAAACAGCCTTTGTTTTGCGCATTGTCTCCTTGATGAAGGAATGCCCAACCCTTTCAATTACTGGAATCCCATTGTATTTTTTTATGGTTTCCGGAACTATGTGGCTGCACACAAGATTATGGATTATTTTTTGAGTCAGTTGTGAGCGAGTTAGCAACGAGCTCACTCGCATTCGACTATTTTTGTTTTTTATTAGGATATTTTTAATTATCAATGAAGAGATTAACGAACTGTTTACTATATTGCCATTTTCATCAACAAAAAAAATCCTGTCAGCGTCGCCGTCAAAAGCAATTCCAAAATTACACTTTTTTTCTTTTACTGCCTTTTGCAATTCAACTAAATTTTCATACTTTGAAGGGTCTGCGGGGTGGTTTGGAAAATTACCATCTAATTTGAAGTAAAGCGGAACAATTTTTATTGGCAGATTTTTATATATTAAAGGGATTATTTTTCCAGCCATGCCGTTGCCTGCATCAGCTGCAATTTTCAGCTTTCTTAGTTTTTTAACGTCAATGAATTTTTTAACGTGATTTGTATAGTTTTTTAGGATAGCTTTTTTGATAATTTTTCCAATTTTTTTTATTTTTGTTCTTTCATATCCATTGTTTTCAATTATTGACTTGATTCTTTTTAACCCTGTATCCTCATTTATCGGAATTGCATTTTCTTTGCAGAATTTCAAACCATTGTACTGTGGAGGGTTATGCGAAGCGGTGAACATCACAGAAGGCTTGTTTAAAAACCCAGATGCAAAATAAACAGCATCGGTGCAGACTTGCCCTATGAAAATTGCATTTGCGCCCTGCTCTATAATTCCCTTCATGAAAGCCTTGCTTAATTTAGGAGAAGAAATTCTCATATCTGTTCCAACAACAACATCTTTAGCCTTTAAAAAATAAACAAAAGCCCTTCCAATCTTATAAGCAACGTCTTCTGTAAGATTTTGCCCGTAAATTCCTCTTACGTCATATGCCTTGAAAATTTCTGAGAGCATTTTATTTTAATATTTGTTCAATAAATTGTTCAGCACTGAGTATTTTAAATTTACTAGTTTTTAGTTCTTTTAAAAAATGCCTGTTTTCTGAAATTAAGAAATCTGCATTTTCTTTTTCAGCAAATGCGGCTATTGCTATATCCCCTTTCTTAAGCCTCAGATTTTTGTATTTTTGAAATAGATTGGAATCACTTAGAAAATCTTTAATAATGACTATCTTAAATTTCAAAAGTTTACTGAATTTTTCTTTTGTATGGTGTGGAATATTTCTTATCACTTCTTGGTAAATATCATCGCTAATTACAAATTCATATTTATGCTTCAACTTGTTTAGCTTTATAATAAAATTTGCAGGGCCAGTACCTTCTGCAGTTAATCCTATGATTATCTCATTGCTGTCAATAACTGCTTTTTTCTTAAGCATACTTTTCTTCCCATATCTTATCTCTAGTCTTTCTGAGCCTTTTTATTATTTGTTCTTTCGACATTTTAGCAAGTTCTGTCTTCTGAAGGTCTGCCCTTATTTCCTTTACTAACCTTTGCCATTCCTCATCTTCGTCCAATAACTGCCGGTCTTCTTTTAGCTCTTTCCTTAAGCTGCTTCTAACTAAGTCGGAAAAATTCGAGTAAAGCCCTTTCTCTACTAAATGCTTTGACTTCTCAAACAACTGGACTGGTAAAGTTATATTTACTTTTCTGAATTCCATAAATATCACCTGAATAGTACTTGAATACGTATTAGCATAAAAAGTTTGCGGTTTTTTCGGGAACTATTTTATATACCCTTTATTTTTCACCCCAAATCCATATCATCTTCCTCAAAGGGAGTTATTCCTTCCCACTTTTTCTCCGCAATCTTGTACCTTTCGATATTGCCTATGTCAAACCACTGCCCTGCAAACGGAAATCCCCTTAACCTGCCCATTTTTGCAAGCTTAGGAAAAACATCCTTTTCAAGCATTGAAAATCCATTGGGAATCATGTCAATCACTTCAGGTTCAAGAATATAAAATCCTGCATTTATCAAATTTGAAGGCGGATTTGAAGGCTTTTCAACAAACTCTAGGATTCTTGAGCCGTCAAGCCTTGCAACACCGTAATGCGACGGGTCCTCAACTGTTGTCAACGCAATAGTTGCCAATGCATTCTTTCTTTTGTGCAGCCTGAACATTCTCGGGATGTTTATGTTCTTTAATTCGTCGCCATTTGATGCAATAAAGCTGTCCTTTAGGTATTTTTTGGCCAATTTCAAAGGCCCTGCTGTTCCCAATGGCTCGTTTTCCTCAACATAATTTATGCTTATCCCGATTTTTGAGCCATCTCCAAAGTGCTCCTTAATCTTATCTTTTAAGTAGCCAACGCACAATACAACATCCCTTATGCCGTACTTCTTGAGCAAATCAAACAAGTGCTCTGTAATTGTCTTGTTTTGCACTTCCAGCATTGCTTTGGGGATTTTGTCTGTCAACGGTTTAAGCCTTGTTCCTCTCCCTCCGACCAAAAGAACAGCTTTGCCTGGTATGTTTGTGCCCAGCGCTTCATCAAGGATTGCCTCTATTTCCTGGCTTCTGTTTTTTATGTTAATGCCGTCAATTCTCTTGTCTATCTGGCTAATCAGGTTCTTATCAAGCGTTATAGTAACTCTCTCTTTCATTTTGCCCCCTGCTTTTGTTGTTTTTAAGGTTATTTATAAAGCTTTCGTTTTTTGTATGATAAAGTATGATAAATGGAAAAGTTTATATACAAGGTGTAAAAACAGCTTCTTTGGGGGCTTTTATAATGGATAGGAATTTAGCTTTGGATTTTGTAAGGGCAACAGAAGCAGCTGCTCTAAGCTCTGCCCTGTGGATGGGGAAAGGAAATGAAAAGGCAGCAGACCATGCTGCAGTTGAGGCAATGAGAAAGGCCTTCAACATCATCGACATGGACGGAACTGTTGTGATTGGAGAGGGCGAAAGGGACGAAGCTCCTATGCTTTATATTGGAGAAAAAGTCGGCTCCGGAAAGGGAATGAAGCTTGACATCGCTGTTGACCCTCTTGAAGGCACAACCATAACAGCAAGAGGCGACCCAAACGCAATGTCTGTTTTTGCAGCAGCTCCTGCTGGAGGCCTGCTTAATGCTCCTGACACTTACATGGACAAGATTGCTGTTGGACCAAAATGCATAGGTTCTGTTGACCTTGATGCTTCTGTTGAAGAAAATCTGAAGGCTGTTGCAGAGTGCCTTGAAAAGCCAATTAACGAGGTTACAGTTATAATAATGGACAGGGACAGTCAGGGACGGCGACATAGCAGGTGCTTTGGCTCCTGCAATCGAGGATTCCGGTGTTGATATACTGATGGGCATCGGGGGGGCTCCTGAAGGGGTTATTGCAGCTGCTGCATTAAAATGCCTTGGGGGAGAAATCCAGGGAAGGCTCAAGTTCAGGAATGAAGAGGAAAAGGCAAGGGCAAAAAAGATGGGAATTGGTGACTTGGAAAAAAAGTACACAATGAACGAGCTTGTGCGCAGCGATGAAGCTATGTTTGCAGCAACAGGAGTCACAGACGGCACAATACTAAAGGGAGTTCAATTTTTGAGCCACGGCGCAAAAACACATTCAATCGTGATGCGCGCAAAGACAAAAACAGTAAGATTCATAGAAGCGCATCATGTGTTCGAGCATTTTCCTGATTATTAGTTAAATTGCAATAAACATCAAACATTTTAACAATAAAAAATCAAAAAACGAGAGCGACTTTTGACTGCAAAACAGTTGAAAGTAAACCGCTTTTAATGTATAGGCGAAGGGGTTAATGCCCCTGAGCACAAAATATGCGAAGCGGATTGAAAAAATAAGTTAAGAATTAACAAATTTATGAGGTGAATAACATGCCAACGCAAGAGCGTCAACAATCAAAGACATGGTTGTTGCTGGAAAGGGAATTCTGGCTGCGGACGAAAGCGTCAAGACTGCAGCAAAAAGATTAGCAAGCATCAATGTTGAAAGCACAGAGGAAACAAGAAGGCAGTACAGGAATCTGATGCTGACAACTCCCCAAATTGAAAAATACATATGCGGTGTGATTTTTTTTGAAGAGACATTGCACCAGAAATCCAATGATGGCGTTTTATTTCCAAAGTTGTTGGCGCAAAGGGGCATTGTTCCGGGGATAAAGGTTGACGAAGGACTAGCGGAATTTGAAGGCTCTGTTGAGCAGTACACAAAAGGATTGGAAGGATTGGGTGACAGGCTTGAAAAATACAAAAAATTCGGCTGCAGATTCGCTAAATGGCGCGCAGTCTACCACATCACAGAAAACACTCCAACTGAAATGGCAATTAAAAGAAATGCGCATGACCTTGCAAAATACGCAAAAACCTGCCAGGAGCATGGGCTTGTTCCAATAGTCGAGCCGGAAGTTTTGATTGACGGAACTCATTCTATTGATGCATGTCATAAAGCAACAGAAAATGCATTAAGGGAAGTTTTTGCAGCCTTGAAAAAAGAAAATGTGATGATTGACTGCGCTATTTTGAAGCCAAGCATGGTTATTTCAGGAAAAGAAGCAGATAATAGGGCTGGTGTTGACGAGGTTGCAATGCGCACAATAAAAGTCTTGAAGGCAGCTGTGCCTTTTGAATTGCCAAGCATTAACTTCTTGTCCGGGGGGCAAACTCCGCAGGAGGCAACCGCACATCTTAACAGGATGCACACTTTAAATGAGAAACTGCCATGGTATGTAAGCTTTTCCTACGCAAGGGCCTTGCAGGATCCTGCGCTAAAGGCATGGCGGGGCAAAGACGAAAATGTAGAAGCAGCGCAGCAGGCTTTCCTGAAAAGGGCCAAGCTCAACAGTTTAGCCACAATGGGCAAATACACAGAAGATATGGAAGAAATGAATTTAGATGCTGTAATGGTGCATTGAAATGATAAAAGTCGGCCTTGTCGGATACGGAACAATAGGCAAGAGGGTTGCAGATGCAGTTGCAATGCAGAAAGACATGAAGCTAATTGGAGTGACTGCGCATTCCTACAGCTTCAACACAGAGGTTGCAAAGCAAAAAGGCTACAGGATATTTGCAGTTGGAGAAACTGACCTGAAATCAAACGGCATAAAGCCTGATGGAGACATAAACAACATGCTTGAGGAAGCTGACATCATTGTTGACGCAACTCCAAAAGACATCGGAAGGGACAATATTGAAAGGCTTTACAGGCCAAAAAAAATAAAGGCAATCGTGCAGGGGGGAGAAAAGCACAAGACAACAAGCACAAGCTTTGTCGCGCAATGCAATTATAATGAAGCCTTAAACAAGGATTACGCAAGAATTGTGAGCTGCAACACAACAGGCTTGTGCAGGACTCTTGATGCAGTAAACAAAAGGTATGGAATCACAAGCGTGCATGCTACAATGATAAGGAGGGGTGCTGACCCATGGGATATTTATCATGGGCCGATAAATGCAATTGTGCCTGTTTTGGAGATGCCAAGCCATCATGGCCCTGATGTGCAGACTGTGCTTCATAATGTTGAGATTTTCACAACAGCGTTAAGCGTGCCATCCACTTTAATGCATCTGCATACTCTAACTGTGGATTTGAAGAAAAAGGCAAATATGAATGATGTTGTCGAGCTTTTTAAGAATTCAACAAGAATAAGGGTTGTGAGGAACGCAGAGCATTTGCGCTCAACAGCTGAAATAATGGAATTTGCAAGGGACATGGGAAGATTAAGGGGGGATATGCCTGAAATCTGCGTCTGGGAAGAGGCAATTGGCGTGATATCAAATACCCACAACAAACTTCTTTACATGCAGGCTGTTCACCAGGAATCCGATGTTGTGCCTGAAAACATAGACTGCATAAGGGCGATGACCGGGTTTAAGGATGGAGAGAAATCAATTCAGATGACAAACAAGAGTTTTGGGATAAAATGATTAAGCTGTTCTTAGGAATTTGTCCCATTCATCTGCAGCATCCGCTTCTTTTTCTTTCATATCAAAATAGAGTTTATTCTTTTGATAGTAGTCCCTGATATCAAGGTATGCTTGCTCAACCTCTAACTCAGAATAATTCCTCTTTATCCAATGTTTGCTGTCCAAATCTAAAAAAAGTTCTAATGCCCTTCCCATAAAATTAACATGACTTTGTGCTAAGTGAGGTCTATACCCAAAAACTATCATTTTTCCTGCCTCAGTTAACTTATGGAAACTTAGAATATACTCTAATGTAACCGCCAAATCTACTTCTCCTTTCGTAGCCTTGGGATTTTTTCTTACAATCTTTTCTCTTTGTATAGTCACATATCTTACTGCCATTCTCCCCTCAAATCAAAGCTTGTTGCATCAAAAATCCTGACATTTATTTCATCTCCAAGTTTAAAATCGCCTTTAACAACAACAGGCTTGTAGCAGCAGTTCCTTCCAATCCAGGAATCATTCTTGCCTTTTTCATCAATTAATATTTTTCCTTTCCAACCAATCCATTTTTGATTGTTTTCAAAGGCAGTCTGCCTGTACAAGTTTGTCATTATCCTTGACCTTTGCTTTAGTGTGTTTGTCTGCAACTGCTTCATCTTTGCAGCAATTGTGCCTTCTCTTGCAGCATATCTTGACAAATTCAGCACATCTGGCTTTATTTTTTTAATTACATTCAATGAGTCTTCAAATTGTTTTTCTGTTTCCGATGGAAAGCCAGCAATTATGTCTGTTGAAATTGTAATTTCAGGGATTTCTTTTCTGAAGGCTTCAACAACATTAACAAAGTCTTCAACATCATATTTCCTGTTCATCAGCTTTAATATTTCATTGTTTCCGGATTGAATCGGGATATGCAAAAACTTGAACATTTTTGGATGCTTGTATATTTCAATTAATTTATCCAGTATTGTAATTGTGTTGCCGGGATTCATCATTCCGACCCTTACTTTGAATTCCATCGGAATTGATAGAATCTGCTCGAGCAGTTCAACTATTTTTTGTTTACCGCCCTGCTCAACCATGTAAGCGCCTGTGTCATTTGATGTAATCCAGATTTCCCTGCATCCTGCCTTTAAATGGGATTTTACATCCTGCCTTATTGCATCCATCGGGTATGAAAACAATTTTCCCTTGACTAGTTTTGTTGAGCAGAACGTGCAGAAATAATTGCAGCCGTTCAAAATCGGGACAATCCCGATTATTGGGTTTTTTCTCACAGAAGGCAAATTGACTTTTTGCTCGTATTTTTTATCCAATAATTCAAGAACAGTGCCGTTTAATGAATTTTCAACAACAGCTGATATTCTTCCAAAGTTGTGGGTGTTGACAAAGCTGATGCTTTCGTCAATATCCTTGATTTTTGGGACAATGCTTTCGGTGATGCAGCCTGCAACAACCAGCTTTTTTTCCGGAAACTGCTTTTTCAGCTTTCCTATTTCCCTTAACGCTGTTGTATCACCTTTTACTGTGCATATGTTGACAACATTAATATCAGCGTGGTTTTTGCTGTGCTCAACTTCATAGCCTGAGCTTTTAAGCATTCCTGCCATTAACTCTGACTCCCTTAGATTACTGCTGCATCCCTGGGTTATGATGTTGATTTTTGACATAATGCAGGAGAAAAGATTGGTGGATTTAAAGGTTTTTGTTTAAATATTTGCAGTTAATTGTTATTACCTTAACATAAAGTTTAAATATATATAAGTATTTCAATGGCATATTGTCGCTATTGTGTGGGGGTTAATAATTAATGTGGATAAGTCAATTATTTTTACCTAATGGGGGATGTGTGAATCAAAATGAACAGACTAGATAGAAGTGAAAACCCTGAAGGAAGGCTGGATAGGGCTTGGCAAAAATTAACACTTCAGGGAAAAGGTGAATTTGAAGAAAAATATGGACGTTGGGATATATTAAGCGACGAGCAGAGATTCAGCAGTTTAAGTTCTTATTTCTCAGAATTAAGGCAGCAAACTGAAGACGATAGAATTAGAAAAATTACAGAACCTTATGTAAGAGCAATGGAAAGTTTTGCTCAATTGTTAGACAAAAGATTTGGGCAGATGGAAGGACAACTTGAGAAAATGAGCAGAACTGGCGAAGAGCTTAGAGGTCATGTACGAGAACTTGAAACCAAAGTAAATGAACCTAAACAAATTCAAGATAGATCTATGGTAGGCACACCAACTGGAATTCAACCTCAGGTTAATGTATATGCCAGTTATCCACTAAAAATGGATTGCCGCTATAGGGAAAAAGGAGGTCCTAAAGAATGCATAGTAATAGAAACAACGCCAGAAGGGAGATATGGCACTTGCACTGTTGGAGACCAAGTAAGAAGAATGCAGATTTTGCCTCGTTTGTTTACTACTGCTTTTGAAAAAGCTGGATGTCCGTCAAATCGCTTGATAAGACCTTGTGAGTATTATTTAACTAAAAGAGTTCCAATTAGTTAAAATAGTGGGTGCATGTTTTATGAGTTTGGAAGAAGAAGCAGAACACGAGTTTAGGGGAATGGGGGGCAGGTCATGGAGTTATAAAGAAAGAGATGTCCCTGCAAACCAACTATTCCAAAATCTTGAAAGAAAAATAGGGGAAAGAGAGAAAAGATGGGGCAGTATGAACTTTGAAGAAAAAGTTCAACTTGAATTGGAGATTTCTGATTATTTAAGAAATGCTCTACTGATGTTTAGACAATTAGGGATAAGGTTACCTAACTTTCAAAGACCAGATACGGTACAATTAGAAAATTTTTATCAAAGAGGGCTTATTCAAGGCTCAATTGCAGATACAGAAACTCAAATTCAAAGGCTTGAATGGGGAAAACAAAGTGCTCAAATGCTTTGGGAAGCTTATGATTACCTTATTAATAATGATCGTCGAGTGAGTCCTGTAACGAGGGAAGAGCTTCTTGCTTCATCAAGACCTAAAGTTCGAAGTGAAGTTATGAAAATGATTCAAGATAGTGGAGGAATAGATGGACCTAAGACTGGGTATTACTTAGTTGATAAAACCCAAGAGTTAGGGCAACCGATTGAGGCTTTGGTAAAAGTTGATACCAAAGATGGCAGATACAATACTGCATTAGTGCGTGTTGATAGGGATGCTCTTGTAGGCTTTATTAGGAATTATTTTGCGCTTGAAGTGATATTTAAGGCACTTCACGCCAGACTAAAAATTGAACAAAGAGATTTATCAGATTTACAGGCAGAATTAAGGCAATATGGCGGATCATTAACTCCTGACGAAAAACAAAGAATGGCTAGATTTATGCAAGGAAGAGAGCCTGGCAGAAGCACAGGAACTTACCTGTCTTATTTGGATTACATACGTTTTGTTGGGGAAATGGCATTAAGGCATGAACCAAAAAGCAAGTAAACCGGTATTCTAAAAATGGCACTCGACGATTTCCTGAATGACCCTGAAGCTGATGCAGAGCTAAGGGCAGGTACACAAAAAAGACCTAAAGTTACACAAGAAGAACATAAAAGATATGTTCAGGACAGGATGTTTGAAATAGTAAACTCTTTGGTAAGTTCTCATTCACAGACACCAGATGGGGAACATCAAAAAGTGGTGGATAAAATCAGGCAATTATCTGTTGCATATGAACCAGAGGATATCTCAGTTTTAGGAACAAGATTATCTCCCTACGTTTATAATGGGCTGTTTTTATCCGCATTGATCCAAAATTTAAATCCTAGTATTAGAACGACAACTATAGATGTAACCAAAATGCCAGAGTTGCATTACTTCGGATACAAACTAAATAGGAATGTTGTCGTTAAAGGAAATTTAGGTGACCGTACTGCAGAAAGAATGGAATCTGGTATGCTGATTGTTGATGGCAACTGTAAAGGTATTGTAGGCCCTTTTATGAAAGGTGGTGTAGTAGATGTTAAGGGGACTATTAGAGATGTAGGAGCGGTTAGATATGGTGGCACTATTACGTTTAAAAGTAATCTTAGAAATTATTATTCATTTGTCTCTATTGAGGATGTGCGAAAGACCCTTGAACATGAGCAACAATATCCTTTAGGGCAAGTAGCTTCTCAAATAAGAAGTGGATCTCCAGTTTCATTACATACTGAATTTAAAAGAATGTTACATCCCAAACTTGTTCAGCTTATATGTGAATATAACATAGGAATTTATCAAAGAGAACTTTCAACACTTAGTGGAGAGTACAATGGATTAATAGAACAAAATGAGGGATTAGAGAGATCGCATAGAGATAATGTCGGTAGGTACAAAATTGCCAAAGGGCTGACAGCGACAGGTGTAGCAGGAATATTTGCTCCACCACTTTTATTAAACCTGTTAATGGGAGGTTTTTTGATGTCAGATGCGAGTAAGAGAATAAAAGATGCTGAGGACAAATTAAAATTGTTGGAAGGACAACTTCATTCTTACAAGTCACGCATTGAAGAAACTCAACAACTAATTCAAGAAGCAAGAAGATTTTATTAATTAAGGTAAAATGACACTAGAAGACTTTATGAATGATCCTGAGGCTGATGCAGAGCTAAGGGCTGGCACTAAAAGTAGACCTAAAGTTACACAAGAAGAGCATAAAAGATATGTTCAGGATAGATTGCTTGAAGCCTGCGGTAAATTAGACCTCGGGAGTGTTGAGCAACAATACCAAAGAGCGGTTTCTGCTGTTAGGGAATTGAGTATAGTTCCACAGGCTCAAGATATATCAGACTTCTGTGCAAGAAATGTAGCACTCCAACCAAGAATATTGGGAATATTCGCATCTGCATTAGTTAATACTGTACGGGAGCTTGAGGAACCTATAATCTTGGAAATAGCAAAAGGAGTGTCATTAGATTACTTGGGGTATAGGCTTTCGAGGGGTGTAGTTGTTAAAGGGGGTCTTGGGGACCACACGGCTGAGCGTATGGAAAATGGAAATTTGACAGTTGAAGGAAATTGCAATGGGGTTGTTGGTGAGTTTCAAAAAGGCGGAAATATAAGAGTGAATGGAAGTTATAGGGATAGTGGAGCGGTTAGATATGGTGGCAGTTTCGCTTCAGCAGGAACTAATTTTGAAAACTATTACAGACTATCTAATCTCAATGATATAAGAATAATAATTTCAGGAGAAGATGATTCTATTCTTAGAGAATTGGCTAAGCAGATTGATCGTAGACAGCTACTATCATTAGATCCAAGAATGAGGAGGATTTTAAAAAGAAAAATGGTACAAATTGCATGTGAATATAACATTGAATTATATGAAGAAGAAAGAAGATCTTTTAGTTACCAGTGGTTGGAACAAGGTAGCAGGGAAAGTCAACTTGTGAAACAATGGAATAAACTTGTTGAATCTCAAACGGAAGGTAGATCAGCAGCAGGATTCGGAGCTGGCTGGGGGCTTACTGGAGTTATTGTGCCACAAATGTTTGTAGTGGGTGGGATTTATGCTTTGTTTGGAATTGCAAAGATTTTACATGCTGGTATTAAATTAGATAAAATGAAACCAGACCTTGAAAGGCTAAGAACATCAATTTCCACTTTACAAGGAACTATAGACTCCTACAACACTAAAATTGCAGAAGCACGCCAGTTTATGTACTCTTGATTTTTATTTTTCAAAGGAAAACAGAACAATTGTAATAATTTTTAACATCCAAGCAAAAATAAGGATTATTTTGTTTTTTACTTTATTTCCAGTTCGGTATGTCAAGTGCTAGTATCCGCTTGTAACATACAGCAAGTCAAAGTAGCCATTTAAAGTGCTGAAAAGCATAGCAGAAAAACGTGGAATAAGATGGATTTCTACCAGCTTGCATCTGGCTACTTCACATATTTTGTTCTTGCCTTTTCCATCATCCAGCTCGTCAGTACCCTTGTCTCGTATTCATCCGGCGTATGTATGCTTTCATGAATGTCAACCATTCTTGCTGTTTTTCCAGTCAAATCAGCCCTTCTGCCCATGAAATTCTCGCCAAGGTATGTGAAGCCAAGCACACCGCCCATCATGGACTCAGGAAGTATATTCAGCCACTTTAAAGGCACTCTATTAGTAATATCTTCTTTGTCTTCAATGTGCTTATGCAGGTAATTTTTTAGCTGCTGCCTGTAAGTTATGCTTAGCCTCTCTTCAGCATAGCCATCTTCATAGAAAATCTTGACGCTGTACGGGACAACCCTGTCTTTTGCATCCTTTTTATTGGTTATTTCAGAGGAATAAAGCTCTTTTTCATCTTTTTTGACAGTTATTTTTAACTTATCCTCGCTTTCATTTTCCTCATATTTTATTGAAATTGAGTATTTGTTTGATTTTTCATTTTTATTTTTCTGGCGCCTTAAATTTAATGAATACAAAACATTGTTTTGGTTAATTGCAACATTTTTATTTGCTTTAACATTCTCATTTAAATTTTTAAAAATCAATGATTCTAATTCTTTTAAATCTTTAAAATCAATTTTTGGCTTTTGATTCACAATATTTTCAAGATTGCTTTGCCTTTGGCGTTTTTGAGGGGGTTTTATTTTTTTATCTAGAAATGGCGCAACATAATCAAATAATGCCAGCAATAATTCAGATTCAATTCTATTTATTATTTTATTTTGTAATTGTTTAGCTTGATTCATTTTGCCTTGTTAAAAGCCTTAACAGCCTCTTCCATTAATCTTTCAGCTTCCTCTTTTTTATTTGAATCGCTCATTATCCTGAAGATATTGCTTTCTGTTCTTGATGCCCTAAACCATACAAATGAGTTCTTGCCTGTAATGACTTTCAGGCTGCCTTTTATGCCATTTTCCCTTGTTTCAAATCCTTTTTTTGAATAATAGTCTTTCAGGTGTTTTTTTATGATGCTGTGTTTTGATGCATCAAACTCGATTTTTTTTCTTAAAGTGAAATACTTTGGAAATTCATCTAATATGTCGTGCAGCTTTTTTTCTTTTTTTGCAGCTATTGCCAGGATCATCAATAGCGTCAAAATCCCGTCCCTGCATTTTGAAGGCGGAATTATCAAGCCTCCGCTTGAGCCTTCGCCCCCAATAATGGCTTTTGATTTTTGCATTTCTTCTATAACATTTATTTCACCGACTTCAACCTCTTTAAGCTTGGCTCCGTATTTTTGCACAATTTCCCTGACTGCATTTGATGTTGCATCGTTGACAACAACAGTTTTGCTTTTGGGATTATTAATTGTTGAAAGCATTTCATCAACAGCCAGCGCAAGAATGCAATTGCCGGACAATAATTGCCCGTTTTTCATCAAAATTTCGACCCTGTCGGCATCGCAGTCAAAGCCTGCTGCAAAATCTGCATTTTTTTCGTCAATTATATTTTTCAGGTATACCATCGAATCTTCGTTTGGTTCGATGTTTTCTATGCCGACAATGCCATACAAAAATTCGATGTACTCTTTTATTGCTTCTGTGTTTTTTTCAAGTATTTTCCTTTCCTGTATCTTGTGAAAATTTTTGAGCGTCTTGAGCCTGAAATTGTTAAGTACAATATTCATCTCATTTTCATTCAAAACAGCGCCGTCACTGCCCAAAAACTTGAACCCGTTCCAGTATGGCTCATTGTGGGAAGCTGTTATAATTATGCCCCCATCGGCATTGAAGTGCCTGACAGCAAACTCAACAGCGGGAGTTGGCGCAATACCTACATCTATAAAGCTGCAGTCCAGTATTCCCATTATGGCATCGCTAAGCTTTGCTCCTGATTGTCTTGTGTCAATTCCAATCACAATTATTGGTTTGTTTTTCCCTGTTTTGTCTTTTAAAAAGGAAAGGTAAGCCCATGCGTACCTTACCGCAATGCTCTCTGTCAAATCCTTGCCATAAATGCCCCTTATGCCCGAAAATGACTGCATTAATGCCATGAGTCCTCTGTTAAAAAACAGTGTTTATATTTCTTTTGCCGGTAAGGCTTATGCAATCGTTTGTTATATTCCTTACTAGATACGTAGTTCTGGCAAACTTCATCCGAAGAATTTTTTCGAGGGCTCGTTTATATCTAGCGAGCATGATGAGCAATAAAGATTAACGCTTTATTCCTGAGAACTCTTCCAGCCGCAGCTTGATCCACTTCTAGTAATCCTTTATACCCGTATTGGTTGTTTATCTCAAGAAAAGAATAATCAATCTTTCTAGCTTCATTATTCCAGCGAGGTATGAGATCAACTGCAAAGTCACGTGGAGCCTCTACTCCATTTTCACGTAATGTTGAATTTGATGTATAATGAGCATAAACTTTCTCAGCAAAATCTTTGGTTCTTCTCATCATATCTCTTTCGGCTTCAGATACAACAAATGAAAGTTCACCTTCTGTTGCATTAGGCATTCTTTGAGAATACATCCCTCTAAGTACATCTTGAACTGATTCACCATGTCCGCCAAGTGAGATGTTAGCACTTACACTATTGCCAGATACTTTTGAATATCCTGAAATTTCAAATTCTTCATCTTCAGATTTTGACCTAGGAACACGCTGACAAATTAAACGGAATTCAGCTCGATGACCATTAATAGTCTCGTATCGAATTTCCTCTTCAATAATAGGATTTCTAAGTGTTCTAAACAAATCATGAAGTATTCCTACCGTGTTTTTAGGGTTATAGTAATCCTTTCTTTTCTGATAGTGGTTGAGAATGACTTTTGGTGCTCTTCGTTCTACCAATCTTTCATATTGATCGTTCCACTCCTGTGCAATTCTTTCTCTTCTTTCCATTAAATGTGCAAATTCGGGAGAATCACTTTCTATATGGATTTCTTGTCCTTCTCTCCTTACTCTGACTACCAAATATCCTCCACCACTCCGAGCATCCTTGATATAGAGATTCCCATTATGTGACATAATCCCATTTACTAAATCCTCTTGCTGTGAGGTTGTAAGTCCTTTATAGCCAACAGCTTCCAAAGCGAAGCCTTTTTCTGTTAACTTTCCTAAAAATGTTTCAAGTCTTTGCCGAGGATCTTTGATTTTTTTTGTTTCTGCATCCGCTTCTTTTACTAAATCACTTCTTCCACTTATTGTAAATCCGCCTTTCTTTGAATTCCTGATTCGGAATCCATCTACCATATTATGGAATATATAAGAACGAGGTGTGTCACCTAATCCAGAAACAATATCATCGTATGGAAAATTGGTGAACTCTTCTGGAACGAATTTAAATGTTGTTCTTATATCAGAATCTGTGAACAATTTTCGCACATCGAGATAACGAGGATTTTCAAATATTCGTATCTTATCACACAATTCTCGTTGACCAATTTTATCAAATGGACTTCTTCGCTGTTCTTGAACATCATATTTTTCCGCTTCATTCGATTTTGCTCTGTGAAAAGAGGTTTTACTAGAAGCTAAAATATATGTTGCATCAAGAACATCTGGATCAAAAAACCCAAAATATCTTGTTCCTTCAGGAATTTCTGGATAACCAGTAAATTCAGACTTTTGGTCAAGCACAGTTTCGGTTATGTCCCGAACAACTGGATGAGCTACAACAATAGTGCTGCCTCTACTTTTAAAGTGGCTCATCTGCTCGAATATATCATCAATTGATTTGACTTTTGTCATTTTAAGATATTTATGGATAATACGGGCTTTATAAATGTTTCGTTTTTATTGTAACTGATAAGTAGTAATTTATAGGTTTAAATCACTATTCTCTGCCCCCGAACACCCGCAAATAGCACTTAAGATTTCCCCGATTCATTTAGTTTAAAAAGAAAGTGGATAACATCCATCAAGATTGTGCTCAATTAACTTTCTAGCCCCCGAAAAAAATGGAATATAACAAATGCTTCAATCAAAATCTTTTTATAATCCAAGTTTATTAATAAGTATATGGAAGAAGATATAACGCTTGGAGGCAACATTCAATTGTCAGGTTTTAGGGATATAGACAGCTCTTCCATGATTGTGCTCAAAAAGATTATCGGGAACCATGCGAGAAGGATTTCTGAACTTACAAAAAAAATGGAGATATTGCACATAACCCTCAAGCCTGTCCACCAGAGGGAAAAAAGCGAGAAATATGAAGTTCATGCAAAGATTGCAGATGATGGAAAGGTTTACGCATCGGAAATAACAGAGCGGAATTTATTTGTAGCTGTTGACAGCGTTTTAAAGAAAATAGTAAATGAGCTTGATTAGGATTGGGGCTGCTCTTCTGCCTTTTGGTTCATCTTCTGCTTCAAAGAGATTATCTGGATTAATTTCAGCGCATTGATTTCCTGCTTCAGTTCCTCAATCTCGTCTTTTAGCTCATAGATCAGCTCATAATTATGCTGGATGTTGTCTGCGTTTTCATTGATGATTCCAGGCAGGTCGGAGAACTCTGTAAATTCCCTTCTAATCTGCTTTATCCACGAATCCACATTGTCCCTAAATGTTTCGAGTTCCGGTTCCATTTTGGCCTTTAGCGAGGGGGCTGGGCAAAACTGACAAGTAAGCTTTTGGCCTGTGTAAAACCGGCTTTCAGCCACTCATGTGCCATTGTTTTGCCGCTGCCTCTAGATCTCAAAAAAGAGGCGATCTTCAAAGGCTTAAAAGTGTCGAATGCAAGTTCGCTGAAAGCGAACAGGTCGATTGTTTCTTTGCCTTC
>JACPMU010000093.1 GCA_016185865.1 Candidatus Woesearchaeota archaeon
AAATCCCTTCCCCCGCATTAAAATCAAATTTAAAAAACGCATTAACGATTGAACAATAAAAATCATAAAAAATTTTAAAAACAGGCAATTAACAAAATGAAAAGAACCGGGCCAAGCAATCAGATTTTGCTTGGGCTTATACTGGAGCTGAAGAAGAAAAGCAGCGAGCAGGATGCAAACCTGTGGAAGAGAGTTGCGAATGATTTAGAGAAACCCACAAGGCAGAGAAGAGTTGTAAACCTCTCAAGCCTGAACAGGCACACAAAAGAAAATGAGATTGTTGTTGTTCCGGGCAAGGTCCTAGGAGCAGGCAATCTGGAGCACAAGCTTACAATATCCGCATTCCAGTTTTCAAATGGAGCAAAGGAAAAGATCGAGAAGGTTGGAGCAAAAATAGTGCCTTTGCTGGAATTAAGCAAATCAAATCCAAGCGGAAAGGGAATAAGGATAATGGGGTAGTAAAATGATAATAGACGCTAAAGACATGATTTTGGGAAGGCTGAGCAGCTATGCTGCAAAGCAGCTTTTGCTGGGGAACAAAGTTGATGTCATAAACTGCGAGGAATGCGTTATCAGCGGAAGAAAGCATGCAATAATAAATGAGTACATAAAAAGGCTGCACAGGAAAGCGCCTACAAAAGCCCCTTATTTCTACAGAAGGCCGGACATGCTTGTCAAAAGGACAATAAGGGGAATGATCCCGTTCAAAAGGGCAAGAGGCAGGGACGCTTACAAAAACATAAAATGCCATATTGGGGTTCCTGAAAATTTAAAGAATGAGAAAGCTTTGAGCGTTGAAAGCGCAGGAGCTGAAAAGCTGCACTCTGCAGATTACCTAAAAATCAAGGATGTATGCAGGGCAGTTGGAGTAAAATGAAAAAGATAC
This sequence comes from Candidatus Woesearchaeota archaeon, assembly GCA_016185865.1. Taxonomy (GTDB): domain Archaea; phylum Nanobdellota; class Nanobdellia; order Woesearchaeales; family GW2011-AR4. Next base: position 887 of record JACPMU010000093.1, read on the forward strand.
ACGCATCCGGAAAGAGAAAAAGGGCAATTGCAAGAGCCACATTAAAGCAGGGAAATGGATTGGTCAGGGTTAACAGCGTGTTAATTGAATTTGTAGAGCCAAAGATGTCAAGGCTTAAATTAATGGAGCCACTTATACTGGCAGGGGATGTTGCCAACAAAGTGGATATTGAGGTAAGAGTTGATGGAGGGGGCATAAATTCGCAGGCAGAGGCGTCAAGGCTGGCTATTGCAAAAGCGCTTGTAAACTTTGCAAAAGGCGAAAAATTAAAGGAGATTTTTTTGAATTATGACAGAAATTTGCTCGTTGCCGATGTAAGAAGGAAAGAAGCTGCAAAGCCAAACAGGCACGGGCAGGCAAGGGCGAAAGTGCAAAAAAGCTATCGTTAGGAGGAAAAAATGATAATTCCAATAAGATGTTTTTCATGCGGCAAACCAATCGCTCATTTGTGGGAGCAGTATGCTGAAAGAGTCAGCAAAGGAGAGGAAAGAAAGAAAGCCCTGGATGAGCTTGGATTGAACAGGTACTGCTGCAGGGCAGTGTTTTTGGGCCATGTTGACCTGATAGACACGGCAGCGCAGTTCAAGAAATTTTAGGATTTTAATATTATGCCAACCAGAGTTCTTTATATAGATTCTGACAAAACCTTAAGGGATGAGGTTTACAGCTATTATTCGCAAAGAGCCTATGCAAGAGTGGATGTTGCTGAAAATCAGCATGACGCGCTTGACAAGATTCTAAAAAATGACTACAGGCTGTTAGTGGCCAATTATTTTGGCGAATATTGCTTTGGATTCCTGACTTTGTTTATATGCAGAGATGGCGGCTTGCGCGCTGCAGTTCTTTCTGATAATAAAAAGGTAAGAGTAAAAGCGCGGAGAAATGGAATTCCAAACGCGCCAAAAACCCCTGTAATAAAAAATTTAGACCTGATAATAAAGGCCCATAGAAGCGGAAAACTGAAAGAATTTGGATTGAAATGATATTCATAATTGAGCATCTAGAAAAAGAACTTTATGAATGGTGCCTGATAGAATACGAGCACATTTCCAAAATCATTGGAAAAAATAGTACAATATTCACCAATATCAATAAAAAAGATATAAAGAGATTAAAAAAATACGGCGCAGTTTCTGAAAAAAGCATTTCTAAATCAAAATTCAACAATTTATGTGTTTTATCGCAATACTCTAAAAAAACATTGGCAACAGATGATAAAAACAAATTCAAATACTTTGTTTTTGGCGGCATTTTGGGCGACAATCCTTCAAAAAAAAGGACAAATATGTTAATTAAAAGCCTGAAAAAACACAATGTAAAATTTGAAACCAGAAGTCTTGGCAAAAAGCAGATGCCGACTGATGCTGCAGTTTATGCCGCTAAAAAAATACTGGAAGGTAAAAAATTAAATGAATTAAAATTTGTTGACGAACTGGAAATTGAAATCAGTGAGAATGAAAGCGTAAAACTCCCTTTTCGCTTTGTTGTTGACAATAATAAATTGATAATAAATGAAAAACTGATTGAATATTTGAGGAATAGGAAGGGGTTTTAAATTAAAAAGATTTAGATATTAGGACCTGCTATCGCACATCCTATAAAAGATGATATCAATAAAATCAACAAAGGTAATATTATCCATCTTAATACTCTACCTTCTTTATACTTAAAATATACAATTATACTCACTGAGGTAATTAAAAAGATATGAAAAATAAAAGGAAAAAATGCTGCCAATTGTAAATAACGATCATTTGATGGACCTTGAACTAATTCTACAAAGAAAAGCAATCCATCTGGCATTGTTATTACTAATCCAAAAAATAAAGGAATAAAATTTTCATTTTCACCCTTAATTTTCCAAATTATCACTAATAATACGACCAAAAATACATAAAAAACAGGAAAAAACCACCATTTTGTTGTTAGCCTCCAAAACCAATGCAATTGTGAATCATCCGATTTTTGATTTAGTTCAGCCATTCTATATATCTTATCACTTTCCTATTTAAATCTTTACAAAATCTTTTGCATGACTTAATCTGAAAAACCGATATATTTAAATACAAGTTGTACTTGTTTTACCAATATGGCTAATATACAAGTTACTATAAAGAACGTAGATTCCGATGCTTTTAGCGAGCTAAAGGCAGAGGCTGTAAGGAAGAAATTACCGGTAGGGAAAGCTTTGTCCCTTGCAATAGAGAACTGGCTGGCAGAGTCCAGAAAACTCAGGCTACCTCTGGCCGGGTGGAAAACAACAAAAGGCGGGCAAAATACAAGGCTGCTGAGCGAGCAGGTTGACTCTGTTCTCTATGGGTGAGTGTATTGGCTATTTTTCTAGATGCCAGTTATCTATTGGCGCTGTATAACGAGAGCGACATTCACCATAAAAGAGCTAGGATACTGGCAGATAAAATTGATGCTAATGAATATGGGCAAGCTTTAACTTCAGATGATGTTTTTGACGAAGTAGTTTCTGTTGCTTTGAGAAAATTGGGAAAAGAAAAAGCAAGAGTGTTTGGAAAGCAAATCCTTAATAGCGTTTTGATAGTGCATGGGGATAAACATCTTTTTGAATCTGCTTTTAAGATATTCAATTCTTCCCAGTACAACTTCAGTTTTACAGATTGCATAAGCCAAGCTATAATGGGTCTGGCACAGATAGTGAATATAGCCACTTTTGACAGAATGTTTGAGAAATTAGATGTTGAAGTTATAAGCTAAATTTTCAATTTATATTTGCACAATCTTTAAAAATTGCATATAAATCTTTCTCTAATATGGCTGATTTCAACGCAATTGCCAAGAAATGGCAGAAAAAGTGGGAAGAAAAGGGAATTTTCAAGGCTAAAGAAGACCCTAAAAAGAGGAAATTCTACTGCCTGGAGATGTATCCATATCCGAGCGAGAGACTGCACATGGGCCATTTAAGAAATTATTCCATTGGCGATGCGTTGGCAAGGTACAAGAGAATGCAGGGCTTCAATGTTCTTTATCCTATGGGTTATGACGCATTTGGGCTGCCGGCAGAAAATGCTGCCATCAAGCACGGAATTGACCCTGAAAAATGGACTTTGACAAACATGGACACTATAAGGCAGCAGCAGAAGGACATGGGATTTTCTTATGACTGGGGCAGGGAAATAGCAAGTTTGAATGAAAATTATTACAAATGGAACCAGTGGATTTTCTTGAAATTTTATGAGAAAGGATTAGCTTACAAAAAAAAGGCTGCTGTCAACTGGTGCAGCAGCTGCGCAACTGTGCTCGCAAACGAGCAGGTTATTGAAGGGAAATGCTGGCGCTGCCAAAATGAAGTCACGGAAACTTTTCTTGAGCAGTGGTTCTTCAAAATAACAGACTATGTTGAAGAGCTTCTCAAGGACATTGAAAAACTGGTGCACTGGCCTGAAAGGGTCAAGATAATGCAGAAAAACTGGATTGGAAAAAGCCATGGAGTTGAAATATTTTTCAAAGTAAAGGAAACAGGAAAAAGAATACCAACCTTCACAACAAGGCCGGATACTGTATACAGCGTGACGTTCATCGTGATAGCTCCTGAGCATC
>JACPMU010000094.1 GCA_016185865.1 Candidatus Woesearchaeota archaeon
AAAGAATGGGATTCCGCCGCAGAAAACGCTTCCATCCTGATTTTTGTCAATTTTCTCAAGCCACGATGCATTCTCAGCATCATGCCATACCTCAACATGCTCAACATGGATTCCTTCCTTTTCAAGCTCAGCTAGGATTGGATCCATCTCCTTGCAGTGCACGCATTCAGTTCCTGAAAACATGATTAACCTGTTGCCCATTTTAAGCCAAGATTTATATTTTGATGTATATTTTTAAATGTTATTGTTTTAATTGGTTTCAAAAGAAATAAAATCTATTTATTCTCCAAAAAAACCGTGTCGGATGGCATGAAAGGGGGCGTTGAAAACAATATTATCTCAACCGGAGTGTCTCCAATCCTTTCAAAGCTGTGAGGCATTCCTGCTGGAATTGCAACCAATTGCCCGGGCCAAACTTCAGCTGTAATGCTGCCTACAGTCCCCTTTGCCCTGCCCTTGTAAATATATACAAAATGGTTTTCTTTCGGATGCATGTGCAATGGTATTTTGTCATCCAGCCTTATCAGCTCAATGCCTCCGGTTTCAGTCTGGGCAAGAACTGCGTACTTGAAGTAAGGGGTTTCCATATCAAGCTGGCCAAGCTTCTTTGGAACGTCAAAAACATTTGCCTGCAGCGGCTTTTTTGCCAAAGCCCTGAAATCGCCGGGAAGAACATACCCGATAGCAATGCCTACAATGAACAGAAGAATGAATATGTTCCGCATTGTCTTCTTTTTCATATTGCTTCAATTCAAATAGTAATATAAATACTTTTTGGTAGTGATTAAGAAATTTTACTACTATATAAAACAACAACTAAAAATACAATGACGATAATCCGTAAAAACCATAACTTTTTAAAAATTAAGGAATACCTTGGCAATTGAAATGAAGCAATATCTTGATGCCTTAAAATATGTTCTTGAAAACGGCATAGACAGGCAGAGCAGGACAGGAATATCAACAAGGGCTGTTTTTGGCATGCAGCTGCGCTTCAGCATGGAAGATGGCTTTCCTGCCATGACTACAAAAAAGCTGCCATGGAAAAGCGTTGCAAGCGAGCTTTTGTGGTTCATTGAAGGCTCGAATGATGAAAGAAGATTAGCTGAAATACTCCACGGCACAAGGGACAGAGAAAAGACAACAATCTGGACAGCAAATGCTGAAGCAGATTACTGGAAGCCAAAGGTAAAGTTTGAAGGTGATTTGGGAAGGATTTACGGTGTCCAATGGAGAAAATGGAAATCGCCAAATGGAATAGAAATAGACCAGCTTGCAGAGGCAATAAAATTAATCAAGACAAACCCGACAAGCAGGAGGATAATTGTGACAGCATGGAATCCAGGCGAATTAAGTGAGATGGCATTACCTCCCTGCCACGCATTCTTCCAGTTCTTTGTTGCAGATGGCAAATTATCATTGCAGATGTACCAAAGAAGCTGCGACATGTTTCTTGGAGTGCCATTCAACATTGCCTCATATTCATTGTTGCTGCACATGGTATCCCAAGTCACAAATTTAAAGCCAGGGGAATTTGTGCATATTCTTGCAGACGCGCATATTTATCACAACCATTTTGAGCAGGTAAAAGAGCAGTTGGCAAGAAAGCCGTTTCCGCTGCCAAAATTATGGCTGAATCCAGACATAAAAAACATTGATGATTTCACAATGGAAGGCATAAAGCTGGAAAACTACCGGTTCCATCCTTCGATAAAGGCTGAAATGGCTGTTTAAATTAACTAAGATTAAAATAAATTAATTTAAGAAGACAATTGTATTTCCGTAGGCAAAGAGACTCTAATGTCTTTTAAACCTTCAGTTCTTTTTTTGAACCCCATTATTGCAATACCGGTAACTTTCTTTGTTTTTCTGTCAATTCGCTCAAAAACCCCTTTTCCAAGGTTTCTAAAGTACCCTTGCGTATAATCTCCTATATGGAGTTCTAAGAAATCCCCTTCTTCATCATAATATAAATTTAGTTTGCCTTTCATTTTGTTAGATTATCTTATCTGTATGGAAACTTGTGATAATATACCCTTCGCCATTTAAATATTTTACTGAAATAAACAGGTATTCTTTCCTATCCTTGTAATAGCGATAATAAAACCTGACATCAGGATCATAATCAAATTTGGTTATTTTATCAGGGTTTGTTAGTGTCTCTTTAATTTGCTCTATTTGCCCTGACATATCCGGGTGTTTCTGGATATGGGACCATCTTTCATTTGACAAATGTATCTTTCTTCCAGATTTGTCTTTGATTTCAAATATCCATGGCATAATGCGGTTGGGCTTTATTAGCTTTAAATATATTTTGGATTTGGCGGGCAAAAGCAAGTGTCGAGACGAATCTAAATATGCTACGAAAAAATTAAATATAACAAAAGATTAGTTGCAAATTAATGATTATCTCATTAATAGTCGCAATGGACGAAAACAGGGTGATTGGCTATGAAAATAAGCTGCCCTGGAACCTGCCTTCTGAATTGAAGTATTTCAGGGAAGCAACAAAGCGCAAGCCTGTAATAATGGGCAGGAAAACCCATGACTCAATAGGAAGGCCGATGCCTGAAAGATTGAATATAATAATAACAAGGGACAAAAATTACAGGGCAGATGGCTGCGTTGTTGTCCACAGCAAGGAAGATGCCATAAAGGCTGCAAAAGGCAGCAATGAGATAATGGTGATAGGAGGAGCTGAAATTTATAAATTGTTTTTGCCCATGGCAGACAGGCTTTATGTTACCAAAGTCCATGGCGCTTTTAAAGGAGATACCTATTTTCCCGAATTTGATGAAGACGAGTGGATTAAAGTAAAGGAAAAGTTTGTTGAGAAAGATGAAGAAAACAAGTACAGCTACACCATAGTGGTTTTGGAAAGGAAAAATTGATTAACTGGAATTTAATACTTAAACCTCCTCTCATACTCTTTATGATCAAACCATTCAAGAATAGCAGAAATCAACTCAACTTCATTTTCGCTTGTCACTGTATATAAAAGTCGCCACCCTTTTGGCATATCATATTTCCATAGATTATTTATTTCCCATTTGCGGATATATTCTTTTGGAATTAATCTTTTTGGAATATGAATGCCCATAAATGCATTTTGTTTCAAGTCTTTAATTGCCCTTATTATGGATTTCTTGACAAAATCATCTTCCGGCAAAGAGTTAAAGCTGTTCTCTAGTTCATCAGAAATAAAAACAACTCTAGAATGTTTTATCATACTTTAATCTCCGCTCTTTGTCTTAGTCTTTTTGCCAACTCGGGATTCCAAATATACCCAATTTTGCCTTTTCTGTCAATTGCAATTTTATTAATTTCTTGTAGATAATCCAAAATAACCAAATAAGTCTGCCACATTACCTTTTTTGGCAATTTTTTCCATAGCTCTGTTCTGTTGAACTCGCCACTATGCTTATCAATAAGTTTTTCTACCATCAATACAGTGTCTAGTGTTGGCGACCTTACAAATGGATTTTTTAATAGTTGTTTTTGCATAGTAATGCTAATATATCAATTGATATATAAATCTTTCGGTTTTTTAACGGAAAACTGCCCTTTTATTCTTGACGTATCGCTACGCTTATTTTATAGAAACGAGGACTCCAAATTTACTTTTCGGAACAAAATTTTACCCAACTTCTCAGGGTAAAAGAGTTTAATACCGGTTTCCTATAAGTTTGTGCTGCTTTTTTTGGATTCAAAATTAAGTTTATTAAAAAAAGGCACAAAAACATTCCCGATTGCAAGCGCCAGAACAATGTCGTGCTGCGGAATAAAGAAATGGAACAGGATAAACAATAGTGCAACTAAAATTCCATAGGCAATCCTGTATCTTGTTGGATTTGTTTTGGGCTCAATCAGCATGAACATTGAGAAAAAGTAAATGACTCCTCCGTTAAGGATAGTGTAGAAAATCTCTGAAAATTGCGCTCCCTGTGAAATTTCAATTACTGACTTAATCAAATAATAACTGATTAAAAAACTTATAGTTAAATCAAGCCTTCTTAATCTCCACACCATGAAAATGCCGAAAATCAAAACCAAAATCAATGGTGATGAAATCCACCATGTGTGGGAAGCACCGAAAACAACCGAGACAAGCAAAATGCCGAGGTTTGCGGGATTGAAGATTTGCTTTTGGCTTATTTTTATCATATGTTTAGATATTATTGCAATTATTCCAGCAATCACATAAACATGCCACTGAAGGTTTTGCGTCAATAGGCCTCCAATAAATAATCCTGAAATCAAGGCGCTCTGCGGGAATATCCATTCTTTTGACTTGAAATATTCAATAAATAAATCCAAAACTGTTGTTGTAATGACTGCAATAGCTACGGGCAGCAAAGCTTTGTACCCAAACCCATAGAAAAAAGCACTAACTAGATGCAAAATAATCAAAAAAGAAATCATATACTGATATATTGTAAACTTGCTGATTAATGACTTAATTTCCAATTAAAACACCTTTTATTTTTTCTTTGCAGTCCTTCTGCTTCCGCCTGTTTTGTAAACTGTATATTTGCCCTTTGCCTTCTGGCTTGTTTTCTGCTCCGGAAACACTTCATAGACAGAGCTTTCGTCAAAGCCGCAGTTGCTGCATTTTACTGTGCCTATGCCTAAATAATTGTAAATATTGACGTTTCTGGAGCCGCATTTGGGGCATTTGACCATTAGGAAGTTTTTGACTCTTGAAGTATATAAAATTTTGGGAATAAATCCAGTAAGTAAACAGGTTATGTTCATCAAGCTTACTTTAAAAGATTGTTTAATTTTTGTTAGATGCAATTTTTTGGGACAAAATTAATGGATAGGGCAAGAGGCAACAATAAAAAACTTTATATAGATGCTTTTTTAATTGTATAATAATATGAAATGGATTAAAGCAATTTTAGCTTTCTTTACAATGATACTTATTTCTATGGTTCTAATGAATTTATTATTAGGAGATGGGACACGACCATTTATCCAACTTTTGATGTTTCAACTTTCCCGCATCATCTTTGCTGTACCTTTCATCGCAACATGTTTAATATTTGCAAGCGAATTAGAAAAAGCCAAAAAAGTAAAATGGACGTGGATAACATTAGGCATCTATTTGGTTATATTAATTGTTATATTAATTATATTAGTCTTTTTTGGAGCTATGTTTGGAAAGGTAGATGATCGGATAACTTCAATATTAATATTCGGAAGTGCGTACATTGTTGGAATGGTACTAGCAACTGCACTTCTTTCATATTTGTTAAAACTTGAAGAAGGAAAACAAATGAAAATTATTCTTGTTGTATTTCTGATAGTATTATTGTTAGATTTATTGCAGTTGTTTGGTTTATTTAGACCACAATTGATTATGCCCTTTTTTGCCGGTCATTGAATTTCGTTCTTTATTAATGGACGACTCGCAAACTTTGCTTTACAACAACTATGTTGCACTTTCGCATTCGCTCGGGGCATTTAACATGTGCGCATATGGCGAAATTGCGAGCCTATCCAAAAAATATATTTATCATAAAAATTCCTTTAAATTATTTTCTCTCCGGTTTCCTTGTTCGTGATGTGGATGACATTGACAGGGCATGAGTCAGCAGCCTCCTTGTTTTCCTTGTAGCTCTTTTCCTCTATGTCCAGCTCCTCCCACTCATCGTCCCTTTTTTTGCATCCCACAATGTCACTTTTGCCGTCTTCGTGCATTGTCCAGAAATCAGGGGCAACAGCGGCGCATGCAGCGCATCCTATGCAGTTTGGCCTGTCGTGCTCTATCTTGTACTTCTTGGAGCTTTCCTGCATTGTCTGAGTTTCATCTGCCATTTTACATAGTTAACAATTGTTAAGATATATATAAAAGTTATGGTTTTTGAATTGGTATTTAATATTTATTGTTGAATGCTCATAAATTGATGAAAACAATGCCGATTACTATCAAAGCGATAGCTGCTGCTTTTGTCAAAACTGCCTTTTTGTCAATTTGTTCTATTATAAGCTTTGGCAGGTAAAGTGAAGTAAATAGAGTTAACATAAATACAAATAAAGGCAATGCAGAACTGCTTAGCGCAGTTACAAGCGATATAGGCCCGTTTAATATTGCCAAGCCTGAAAAGATAAAAGCTGAAAAATCAATGAGCATCTTGAAAGCCATAAGCCATTTAATTTTTGGCTTCATCAGCCTGAATGTTTTTAACGAATCTTTGCTTATTGACGGAACAAACAGCACACCTAATGCAGTAAAACCAGAAAGGCGGAGCCATAAAAATGCGCTCCAAAAACTCGTTATGCCATAGGTATATTTTGCAGCTATCAAGCCAATGCTGCTTACCAGCATTGAAATCAGCATTAAGTAAAAAGCTTTGCTCAGCTTAAATGATCCATTAATTCTTTTATAAGAAACAACCACTCCAGCACCAAGCAAAAACAAAAATCCTATAAAATGATTTTTTGTAAGCACATCCCCAAAAAACAAAAAAGACAATATTAAAACAAAAATCGGTGCAGACTGGTATAATATTATAATCTTTGAGATGTCATCATACCGAACTGCCTTGTAATAAACTGTTACAGCAGCACTAAGCATAATTCCAGCAGATAATGCAATCAAAAAATCCATAAATTTTAAAGGCTCAAACCCGACAAAAGGCAATAAAAATATCAAAAATATGTTCATCAAGCCGTTCAGCACAATGTAAACAAGGGGATTTTTTATGTAGCCTTTTGAAATTACAATTTTATCTATTAAAGAGCATAAAGCCCATATTCCCTGCGCTATCAATACGAAATAAATCCAGTTCTGCATTTTTAATTCAAAAAACCAAATTGATAATTAAAGCAAACAATATTGAAATTGCGGTTGCCGTCAGCAAATATGCAATTGCGCTTCTCTTTCCGAACTTTCCCCATATCATTGAAAGCTCTGTGAAGTCTGTTGCAACCCCTACCATCATTACTATAAAAACAACTCCAAGGGATGCCCCAAGCTGGTAAAGCTGCCCGCCCAAAACAGCCAATCCCTCTGATGCAAGCTCCAGCACAGCGCTTATCGGGACTGCAATCAGCACTGGCAGGAATTTGCTTCCGTTTCCAAGGTAGTTTGTGACCAATTCAGCCGGGACAAATGCTTTTAATGCAGCTGCAATCAGCACTCCAATTACAATGTATTTTCCAACATCCCTGAAAATCTGCCACATGTTTCTTGGCACGCAGTAGATTACCCTATTGCCAATATTTTCCTTTTCGTGGATTAACCTCAGCTTTTCCGCGTCAACGCACTCTACGCACAAATTTTTTTCCTCTTTTTTGTGTTTTTTCGGAATTCCTGCTTCTATCATTTTTTTGTTTTCAAGCTTTGCCAGGACCAAGCCTGCAATAAAAGCCGTCAGCAGGGAAAAAACCAGAAGTATTATTGTATTCTTTATTCCGATAAATCCGGAAATAAGAAGGACATGCAGCAAGCCTCCCCATGGCGCAGCAAGCAAAAATGTCAAAGCAGAAGCAGTTGATGCTCCTCTTTGCCTTAAGGTTGCTGCAATCGGTATTGCCCCGCAGGAGCATACAGAAACGAGCAATCCGGCTGCTGTCGCCCTTAGCAGCGAGCCAGCATCATTCCCGCCAAAATATTTTAAGAGTTTTTTTGTTGA
>JACPMU010000103.1 GCA_016185865.1 Candidatus Woesearchaeota archaeon
AGCAGTTAATCACTCTTGGGGTTGTGTTGATAGTCCTTGGGCTTGTTATAGTGTTTTTTGGCATTTTAAAAGGCTCCAAAGATTCGACTTCTACAAAAGTGGCTGTTGGAGGCTTTATAGGCCCTATACCTTTTGGCTTTGGAAATGACAAGAGCTTTGTGTGGTTTGTGACAATACTCTCTTTAGCTGTATTCTTAATTTGGCTGCTCTTCAGCTTTAAATTTGTCAGGTAGAAATAAATCTATTCTTCCTTGTCAAACTGCCCCTTGACCTTGTACTTGTCAGAATTCAGTATCTCATTGTATAATTTCTCATAATCATCCTGGTAAGGGCTTTTCCTGAAGAACAGCTTGTAAAGCATGTACAGTCCCACAAGAACATAAATGCTTATCAAAATCGTTTTGTTGATTTCCATCAAGAATATTATAATGATGTCCTAATATTTAAATGTTGAGGTTTTAGCCAAGAAAACCTTTAAATAAAATCCTAAAACCACTTGTCTTATGAAAAAGCTAATCAGAAAGACAGTTGAGGCAAAGCTTCCCACAAAATACGGCATTTTCAATGTTATCTGCTACGAAGACAATCAAAAGGGGCAGCACCTTGCATTGGTAAAGGGCAATGTAAAAGGCAAAAAAAACGTTTATGTAAGAGTTCATTCTGAATGTTTGACAGGAGATGCGCTTGGCTCTTTAAGGTGCGACTGCGGCCCTCAGCTTGAAAATGCCCTTGAAACAATAGGGAAAAACAACGGAGTTCTTCTCTATATGGCGCAGGAAGGGAGAGGAATAGGCCTGATGAACAAGATTGCTGCCTATCATTTTCAGGATCATGGAATGGATACTGTGCAGGCTAATTTAAAGCTCGGCCTGAAGGCGGATGCAAGGGACTACACAACAGGAGCTCAGATACTTGCGGATTTGGGACTGTCAACAATAAGATTGCTGACCAACAACCCAAGAAAAATAGAGGGCCTGGAAAAATACGGCTTGGAGATTGTTGAGAGGGTGCCGATTGTAATAAAGCCAAACAAGATGAATAAAAAATACCTTAAAACAAAAAAGGAAAAGCTTGGGCATTATCTGGAGGAGAAAGGGGTTGTGAGGTAAATTATTTTACATTAAGCGCTTTTTTGCAGCTTCTCTTAGTCTGACACTATCGTTCTCCGCTAAATATGGTATGTTTTTTCTTCCAAGGTATAGCATTTGATTATCTCCTTGGGCTAAAACAAAAAATGGAGGTTCTTTTAACCCTAGCTTAAATGCTTTTTCCTTCAAGCCTTGATAGATTGTAACACCTTCTGCTTCCATTAGTGGATTGCGGGGCTCTGACAAAGGGAATATTCTTGGATTAAGGGGGGACAACACCATTGCAGCCTTCTCGTCCATAATTGCGTCAACTAATAAGTCAAGTTCTACTTTCCGCTTTTCAAGTTCAAAATGATAGCTTGGTGTCAATTCTGTATTTAATAACGAGTAATTTCGAAATGGTTCAGATAGTTTAAATCTTATATTAAATCCTGCTTCCCTAAGGGTTGTTGCAACACTGTGATTTTCTACAATAACAACAAGGCCTGCTTGTTCTCTGACTCTATAGGCATCAGCCAGATTTTTGACTCTCTTTGTTATTTCATCAAGCTGTGCAGAATATGCAGTATGACTTCTTGCATCAATATTTCTTGCTTGCCCATAGAGATCGGTACTGCTCAAATTCCAAGAATCATAAACTAAATGATGCGGCATACTTACAGGCTCGCTTCTTTTGAGCAGCCATCTCATTGCCTCAGCTAAATCTTCTCTTTGCAGAGCATTCATTGCTCTTTCGATGTGATTTAAAAGTATTTGCTCTTTATGGCTTTTAGGCATAAACTCCCACAAGTATGGTTTTTGGCATAACCTATTTAAATTTTTCTTGAATAACTATTAAAAAGTTACTACATTTCAAAACCTCAGCAACCCCATAACTTTGCCAACGTCTTCTTCTTTCACAAGAAAAATTGTGTCAGTATAGCAGCTCAATGTTTCAACAATATTGATGTTGTTTTCTCCGAACAAAGAGCATAGGTAAGCGTAAGTGCCTTGTGTTGTCTCTATTTCCTTCGGGCTTTTTATTGTTATTTCAGCAAGATGCTTATTCTCCAGAATTATTTTATTTTTGAAATATTTCTTAATCAAATCAAGAAAATCCTCTGTGGTAATTATTGTTATTGCAGAAATCCCCTCAATAATCCTGAAGATTTCCCTTGTTTTCCTGATTTCCTTTTCAAGGCTGAGCAGATTGTCAAAAAAGATGTCCCTTTCCAGAACAACCGCAATAATCCTGTTTTTTATCTCTATGCTGCTTTTTTTCAGTATTTCCAAAATTTTAGTTTCGGATGTTTCCTCTTTCTTTAGCTTTCTTTTGAGCCTTCTGCATGCAATAAGCACGGCATCAAAATTTTTTTTAGGGCTCAAGCTTAGATCCGAGATTATCCGCCTTGACAAAGATGAGTAGTTGATTAATCCGTTTTTGAGGCTGTCCTTTATGGAAGGGTGCTCCAAAATGTAATTTTCAGCAAGCTTTGTTATGCTCATAATTTGCAGCAGCAGTTATTTATTTTTAAATGTTTTGTTTTAGACATTTTTGTTTATTTTTGTTTTAAGCTGGGCGTCAGGTTTAAGAATAAAACAAAAATAATTTTTTTATGGAAGATTCTGGCAATGGCCTTGCTCTCAATGACGAAGCGGATTTTGATCTGAGTTTTGTCAGGCCTGCTTACACGACAAAAACAAGAATAATAACTGACATATTGATTGTTCGTGAAGCCCAGCAAAGGCTGGAGCTGCTTATAAACCGGTCCTTTATGGAGCGCGGGATGAAGCTCCTGCCTGAATATTTTTCTCTGCCTATTTGGGACAGCTTCCAGTATTTGCTTGTTGCAGAAGACCTGATTAAAGAAAAAGACGCCGGGGTTCTGCTGGCATTTAAGCCAGAAGATTTTGTTATTATTGATAAAATTGCTGTTCCTCCGGAATACAGAGGAAGGCATATTATGTCACAATTGGTAAGGGCAGCAAGGGTTCATGATGTTAGAACATACGGAAATATAGAGGCTGCACTGAGAACCAGCGATAGAACCGCAAATGAAAAATATAAAAGAGTTAGTGACTTCTCAGCATTGCTTCCCCAAACTAAGGCACATCCGCGTTATTGGGTCCACATTTTCGACAGCAAAAGCCGCAATTATGCTGCTGATCCGAAAATAAGGCGAATTGTTGCTTATTTGGGGAATACTCCCTCTTCATTTGAAAGTGTTGGGACCAATCAACCGCAACATTTATTAACAACTTAAGACTATCACTTTTTTTTAATGCACGGCGATAAAGAAATCAAGCTTGTTCTCGAAAACGGCGACGAGTTCAAAGGCTTTTCTTTTGGCGCAGAGCGCTCCATTTCTGGGGAGGTTGTGTTCAGCACAGGCATGGTCGGCTATCCTGAGTCATTGACAGACCCGAGCTATAAAGGACAGATTCTTGTTTTGACTTATCCATTAATTGGAAATTATGGTGTTCCCGGAAAAGAGGTTGAAGCCAATTTATTGAAGAATTTTGAATCCGGCAAAATTCAAGTTCAGGCATTAGTTATTTCAGATTATTCTTTTGAATATTCGCATTGGAATGCAAAGAAAAGTCTTACAGAGTGGCTGAAAGAAGAGAATATTCCCGCAATTTATGGCATTGACACGAGGAAGCTGACAAAAACCTTAAGGGAAAAGGGCGCAATGCTTGGCAAGATTGTTGTTGATAACGAAGATGTTGATTTTTATGACCCAAATGCAATTGACATAGTGAAGGAAGTTTCTGTCAGGGAGCCAATAATCTATAATGAAAACAAACAAAACAAAAAAATCGTAGTTGTTGACTGCGGCATCAAAAATAACATCATAAGGAATTTAATAAAAAGAAATTTAACTGTGGTCAGGGTTCCATATAACTATGATTTTCTGACAGAATTCTTTGACGGATTGATTATTTCCAACGGCCCAGGGGACCCGAAAATGTGCAAGGAAACAATCCACAACATAGGAAGGGCAATGAAGCACAGCATTCCAACATTCGGAATCTGCCTCGGCAACCAGCTGCTTGCTCTTGCCGCAGGAGGCAACACTTACAAGCTGAAATACGGGCACCGCTCTCAAAACCAACCGGCAATTTTGTCAGGAACAAAAAGGTGCTTTATCACAATGCAAAACCATGGGTTCGCTGTTGACATGAAATCCTTGAATGAAGAATGGCAGGAATTTTTTGTAAATGCTAATGACGGAACAAATGAAGGCATTAAACACAAGACAAAGCCGTTTATGTCTGTACAATTTCATCCAGAGGCAACGCCCGGACCCGTTGATACAGAGTTTTTGTTTGACGAGTTTGTGAGGATGATAAAATAAGATGATTAAGCCAAAAAAAGTCTTAGTGCTTGGTAGTGGATCACTCAAGATCGGACAAGCAGGAGAATTCGATTATAGTGGCAGCCAATGTCTCAAAGCCTTGAGAGAGGAAGGAATTG
>JACPMU010000010.1 GCA_016185865.1 Candidatus Woesearchaeota archaeon
CCAAAATCTGAAAAAATATGGTGGAAAAAGATAAACAAAAGGGAAAAGGTAAAAGCCATAAGGAGCGCAATATCAGCCACAATCATGAAAGAAGTTGTATCAGAAAGGGGACACCTAATACCAAGCAGCTATCCATTTATTTTGGATGATAAGTTTGAGTTGATCAGCAAGACAAAAGAAGTTATTGAGATGTTCAACAGGATGGGAATGGAGAATGAATTAGAAAGGATAAATGAGAAAAAAATAAGGGCAGGAAAAGGAAAATCAAGAGGCAGAAAATACAAAAAAAAGAAAGGTCCCCTCATTGTCGTGTCAAAACTTGACAAGCTGAGCAGAGCAGCGGCAAACATACCGGGCATAGACGTTGTTGACGTAAAAAGCCTGAACGCAGAGCTGCTTGCGCCAGGTGCAAAAGCAGGCAGGCTTGTCTTATGGACAGCAGCTGCAATCAACTTATTGGAAAAAGAAAACCTATTCAAATAAAATGGATCAATTTAAAATAATAAAATACCCATTGTCAACAGAGAAGTCAATAAGACTGATGGAGTCAGAGAACAAGCTGATATTTGTTGTGGGAAACAAAACAACAAAAAAGGAAATAAAAAAAGCCATAGAGGAAATGTTCAAAGTTGAAGTTGCAAGCGTCAACACATTTGTAAATGCAAACGGGGAGAAAAGGGCATACGTGAAATTTGCCGCAAAAAATCCTGCCATTGATATTGCAACTAAGATGGGGCTAATGTAAAAATATTGGTGAAAAATGGGAAAGAACCTAATCCAGCAGAAGAGAGGTAAGGGAAGCCCAAGGTACAGGGCGCCAAGCTTTAGATACAAGGGAAAAACAGGCTTTGCAAGATACGAAGATGGCAAGATAATAACAGCAGCCATCACAGATATCCTGCACAGTAGCGGCCACAGCGCGCCATTGATGGAACTGAAGTACAGCAGCGGGGAAGAGGGATTATTACAGGCTCCTGAAGGAATAAGGGTTGGGGAAAAAATAGAAATGGGAAATGATGCAGAGCTAAAGCCGGGAAATATTTTACCATTAAAAAATATACCGGAAGGAATTCCAATTTACAACATAGAATCCCAGCCAGGCGATGGCGGAAAATTCGTGAGGTCCAGCGGGGTTTTTGCAAAAATAATAACAAAAGCGGAAGGCAGCATTGTTGTTGAGCTGCCGTCAAGCAAAAGGAAGCCATTCTCACCTGAATGCAAGGCAGTCATCGGCACTATTGCAGGATCAGGCAGGCCTGAAAAGCCGTTCCTAAAGGCAGGAAGCAGGTTTTATGCAATGACAGCCAAGAACAAGATGTGGCCAATAGTCAGCGGAACTTCAATGAACTCAGTAAGCCATCCTTTTGGAGGATCAAGCTCGCATGCAAAAGGAATTCCAACCCAGTCTGCAAGGAACTCTCCTCCTGGAAGAAAAGTCGGCAAGATAGCACCAAAAAGAACAGGAAGAAGGAAGAGGTAGAAATGGCAAAGAAGGAATTCACTTTCAAGGGGAAAACAGTCGACGAGCTCAAAGCGATGAGCCTGAATGAAGCTGCGCAGCTGATGACATCAAGGCAACGAAGAACAATAAAGAGAGGATTCACAGAGCAGCAAAAAATCCTGCTTAAAAAATTAAGGGCTAATGAAAAAAACATAGAAACACAATGCAGAGACATGATAATATTGCCCGAAATGATTGGAAAAACAATAAAAGTGCACCAGGGCAAGGAGTTTGTGCCTGTAATGATAGAAGATGGCATGATAGGCCATTGCCTGGGGGAATTTGCATTAACAAGAAAAAAGGTTGCGCACAGCGCTCCTGGAATAGGGGCCACAAGGTCAAGCGCAAGCCTGTCTGTCAAGTAAGATGAAAGGATACACATTCAAAAGCTACAATGAGGGGAACATGGCAAGGGCAATCGGAATGGCATTGCCTATTTCATTCAAGCAGAGCGTTGAGATATGCAGGTTTATCAGAAATAAAAACATCATCAATGCAAAAGAAATGCTTCAGGATGTTGTAAAGAAAAAAGCAGCGGTGCCGTTCAGAAGGTTTGATTTTGACCTTGGGCACAAAAAAAACACAGGCCCGGGAAGATACCCTCAAAAAGCATCAGAAGAATTCATAAGATTGATCGAGAATGTCGAGGCGAATGCACAATTCAAGGGATTGAATACATCAAACTTGGTCATAGCGCACATAAGCGCGCACAAAGCCGGAAAGACATGGCACTTCGGAAGAAAATCCAGAAGAAGAATGAAAAGAACGAATGTTGAAATTATTGTTGAGGCAAAAACAAAGGCAGCGGAAAAAGTGAAAAAAGAAAAAGCAGGGAAAAAATGATTGAGAGAAAATTTATCGCGCAAAAAATGAAGGAATTCCAAATACAGGAGTATATAACTCAAAGTTTGGAGAATGTCGGCCACAGCCATACTAAAATGGTCAAGACTCCTCTGGGTGAAAAAATAATAATATTCGCGTCAAGGCCCGGATTAATTGTAGGAAGGAAAGGGCAGAACATAAAGCAGCTCACAAAGACGCTGAAGAAGAGATTTAACCTTGAAAACCCACAGATAGAAATAAGCGAAGTGGAAAACCCAAGCCTGGATGCAAACATAGTGGCAGAGAAGATTGTGGATGCATTGGAGAGATTCGGATCTGAGAAATTCAAGGCAGTCGGCCACAAGATAATGACTGAGGTAATGAGGTCAGGTGCCCTTGGCATAGAGATTGTTGTAAGCGGCAAAGTGCCAAGCGCAAGAGCCAAGTCATGGAGATTTTACTCGGGTTATCTTAAAAAATGTGGTGACATCGCAATAATAGGTGTCAGAAAATCAAATGCCCAGGCACAATTAAAAACAGGCATTGTGGGAATCAAGGTGAGCATAATGCCGCCTGACATCAGACTTCCGGATGACATAGAATTAGTCGAGCAGAAAGAGGTAATTGTTGGGGAAGTAACGGACAAGGCAAAGGAAGAGGCACCTAAAGACGAAATAAAAAAATCCAAGCCAAGAAGAAGTCGAATGCGAGTGAGCAAAGCGAAACTCGCTCACAACTCACTGAAAAAAACATCAAAAGAAAATGAAAGCGAAGGAACTAAGGCTGATGAATGAGTCGGACACCGGCATCAAGCTGGCTGATATGAAAAAGGAATTAATGAAAATTAATTCGCAGATTGCAATAGGGACTGTGCCGAAAAGCCCCGGCAAGGTAAGGGAGATAAAAAGAACAATTGCAAAGATATTAAGCATAAACAATGAGAAAGAAATCAAAATCAAAAAACAAAACAAAGGAGGAAGCAAAAAGGAATGAGCGAGATATGCCAGATTTGCGGCTTGGTGAAAGAGCTGTGTGTATGCGAGACTATAGCAAAAGAAAGCCAGAAGATACTGGTTTATCTTGAGAAGAAAAAATTCAACAAATTTTACACCATTGTTGAAGGCATCGACAAAAAGGAAATAGACCTGAAAGAGCTGGCGAAGAAGCTCAAGTCAGAGCTTGCATGCGGCGGCACAATAAAAGACGGAAAAATAGAGCTTCAGGGCGAGCACAGGCAAAAGGCAAAAAGAATACTTATTGGGCACGGATTTGCCCCAAGCAGCGTTGAAATAAGATAAGAATGATAAAAATAAAATGGCAAAAACAGAGTCAAGGAACATAGGAACTATGCTGGAAGCGCCAAAGCAGAAATGCAGCAGCGCAGCATGCCCGTTTCATGGCAATTTAAGCATCAGGGGAAGGCAGTTCACAGGCATAGTCGTATCAACAAAGATGAGAAAGACAGCGGTGGTAGAGTTCAACAGGCTGCATTTTTTAAAAAAATATGAAAGATATGAGAAAAGAAGGACGAAGCTGAAAGTGCACAACCCTGAATGCATCAATGCGAAAGACGGGGACATAGTCAAGATGATGGAATGCAGGCCCCTGAGCAAAACCAAGAATTTCGTCATCATAGAAAAAATGGGTGTTGAGAAAGGATTCAAGGAAAAGATGGAAGCAAGAGAGCTGGGAAAAATAACAATAGCGGCAAAAACAGAAGACGAAGCCAAATCCAAGGAGGAATAAATGCAGCCAATCAAATCCAAAGTTGCAAAGGCCCTCCCAGTAGGATGCAGGCTTGAGACATGCGACAACTCAGGAGCAAAAATAATCAGGATTTTTACAGTTGTGGGGTCAAAAACAGTCAAGGGAAGGATATCAAGCTGCGGCGTTGGGGACTTGGTCATGGCGTCTGTGCAGAGCGGCAGGCCTGACATCAGAAAACAGGTTGTGTTTGCTGTCATTGTAAGGCAGAAAAAAGAATACAGAAGGGTAGACGGAACAAGAATAAAATTTGAGGACAATTCAGCGGTTGTGCTTAAAGACGACAAAGGAAATCCAAAAGGAACTATATTCAAGGGCGCAATTGCAAAAGAGGCATGCGAGAGATGGCCGGGAATAGCAAAAATAGCCAGCATAGTGGTTTAAGAAATTAAAATGGAAAAATTTTCAGGCACATGGAAAAGCAGCAAAAATCCGGGAAAGCAGAGGAAATACAGGTTAAATGCTCCGCTTCACATTAGGCACAAATTCGCGCAATCCCACCTCACAAAGGATCTGAGGAAAAAATACGGAAAGAGGAGTATTGGAGTAAGAAAAGGTGACAAAGTGAAAATAATGCTCGGCAAATTCAAGAAGCACGAAGGAAAGATTGAAAGGGTTGACATTAAAAAAGCAAGGGCATTTGTCAGCGGGGCAGAGCTCACAAAAAGGGATGGGACAAAAAAGCTGCTTGCATTGCACCCCTCAAACTTGATGATTACAGAATTAAACATGGATGACAAGATGAGGCAGAAGGCACTGGAGAGGAAATAAGATGGGAAAGGGCCACATTAAAAGATTAGCTGCGCCAAAAACATGGCACATAAAGAGAAAGAAAATAAAGTACATAACAAAGCCAATGCCAGGGACGCACAGCATGGAGACCGGAACATCGCTAAACATACTGCTCAAGGAAATCCTTAATTATGCAAACACAACAAGGGAGGCAAAAAAAATACTGAATTCCAACGACATCAGGGTAGACGGAAAAACAAGAAAGAATTTCAGGTTTCCTGTCGGCATTTTTGACACAATCGGGTTCACAAGCACAGATGAATATTTCAGGATTATACTAAACAAAAAAGGCAAGCTGGGCATAATAAAAATAAAGAAAGACGAGGCTTTGCTCAAGCCATGCAAGATTGTCGGAAAGACAATGGTAAATGGAAAGCTCCAGCTAAACCTATTTGACGGCAAAAACATATTAGCTGACGACAAGGCCTACAAGGTAGGCGACACTCTCCTATTGGCATTGCCGCAGGATAAAATAAGCAAGCACCTTAAGCTTGGCAAGAACTCAACAATATTCTTGGCAGGCGGAAAGCACATAGGGGAAACAGGCAATGTCGAAAACATTGTTGAGGACAAGGTAGTCTACAAGGATGCAAAAGGCAATCTGATAGAAACATCAAAGAAATACGCTTTTGTTGTGGGTGACAGCAAGGCATCAATCACTCTTGAATGAAAATGCACAATATGAAAAACATCAAAGTTGAGAAAGTGACACTGAACATCGGCGCTGGCAAGGACCAGTCCAGGCTTGAGAAGGGAATAATGTTGCTCAAGGCAATCACCAACACGAATCCAATAAAAACAATAACAAGCAAGAGAATTCAGGAATGGGGGTTAAGGCCGGGGCTACCAATAGGCTGCAAGCTCACCTTAAGAAAAGCAAGCGCCATCAGGATACTTCCAAGACTGCTTGAAGCCGTTGAAAACAAGCTCATGGAAAAGCAGTTCGACCAGAACGGCAACATTGCATTTGGGATACATGAATACATAGAGATCCCTGGGGTAAAATATGATCCAAAAATCGGAATAATGGGGCTTGAAGTCTGTGTCACTCTTGAAAGGCCTGGCTTCAGGATAAAAAGGAGAAAACTTATGCAGAGAAAAATACCGCTAAGGCACAAGATATCAAAACAGGAAGCAATAAGCTTCATGGCAAGCAATTTCAACACGAAAATAATGGAGGCTGAATAGATGACTTACAGCGACTACAGGAAAGTGTTCAAGCAGCTGAAGTCAAAGCCCGTAAAGAGGCAGAAGTACATAAAGCACAACGCCCCAAAGCAGAGAAAATACGGAAGAGCAACAAAGAAATGCAGGCGCTGCGGCAGGCCCGGAGGCTACATAAGCAAATACGGTCTTGGGCTCTGCAGGACATGCTTTAGGGAGACAGCAACAAGCTTGGGATTCAAAAAATACAGCTAGGCAAAAACAAAAATGTTAAACGACCCATTGGCAAATGTAATGTCGCTCATAATGAACAATGAGCTAATCGGCAAGCAAGACTGCCTGATAAAGCCGGTCTCAAAAATAATAAAGGAATTGCTCAAGGTTATGAAAGAGAATGGTTATGTAAGTGAGTTCAAGGAAACAGAAGACAGCAGGGGCAATTACATAAC
>JACPMU010000102.1 GCA_016185865.1 Candidatus Woesearchaeota archaeon
TGAATCATGTTCTTTTGTTATAGAAGTGACAATCTCCTCTTCCTTTTTGTTAATATTGTCATATGTCTCGTGCCTTATCGAGCCCATCACCAAACTTTCCTTCGGAGGCTCTTCAAGCAGCAAGACTTTTTCAAGAAACAGCTTTCTGGAACAGTACAGATAGGATGATAATAAAGAAACTGATATTTTCATATGAAACATGCTTGGAAACGGGTTTATAAAGTTTATCCAAAGATGTCCAGTGGCATAAACCGCAAACTATTTTAATATGCTTTCAAATAAACCCCTTATGAAAGAAGGCGCTTACTTAGGAGCATTAATTGCCTTGCTTGTTTACTTCATGCTGCCGATCTATGGGGAAAATGGCACACCAGCAACCATAATACCGACAGGCGATGCAGCTTCAAGCACCACAGGCTTCAGCACCTATGTGAGCAACCTGCCCTTCAGCATGATTATTTTCTTTGCATTGGAAATACTTGGTATTTCTGTCGGTGTAGCCTCACAGATGATTTTAAAGCAAAACCACTGAAAAACTTTAAATATCAAC
The DNA here is from genome assembly GCA_016185865.1 of Candidatus Woesearchaeota archaeon. Lineage (GTDB taxonomy): Archaea > Nanobdellota > Nanobdellia > Woesearchaeales > GW2011-AR4. The sequence continues at coordinate 551 of JACPMU010000102.1, forward strand.
AGTAAAACTGGTTCTTTATGGATACAGAAGGCAAAATAGAGCTGATAAAGCAGGTTGGGGAAGAGATAATAACTGAAGAAGAGCTAAGGCACCTGTTAAAGACAAAAGAGCATCCTGTTGCCTATGACGGCTTTGAGCCTTCTGGCACCGACATACACATCGCGCAGGGAATTCTAAGGGCAATCAACGTCAACAAGATGACCAAGGCAGGCATCAAGTTCAAGATGCTTGTTGCAGACTGGCATGCCTGGGCAAACAACAAGATGGGGGGGAATTTAGACAGGATACAGACAGTAGGCCATTATCTTATTGAAGTCTGGCGCCATTGCGGAATGGACCTGAAAAACGTGGAATTTGTATGGGTAAGCGGTTATGTAAAGGATTCAGAGTACTGGAAAAAGGTAATGAATGTTGCAAGAAACTCAACTGTAAACAGGATAATACGCACGGGCCAGATAATGGGAAGAAAAGAAACTGAGGTGCAGCAAGCCTCTCAAATTCTGTATCCCTGCATGCAATGCGCCGATATCTTCCAATTGAAGGCTGACATCACGCAGCTTGGAATGGACCAGAGAAAAGTGAATGTGCTTGCAAGGGAAATAGGCCCTTCAATAGGCTTTTGGAAGCCGGTTGTTGTAAGCCATCATATGCTTATGGGATTATCAGAACCTCCAAAAACGCAAGGAGAGGACAGGATCATTGACTTGAAAATGTCAAAATCAAGGCCCGATACTGCAATCTTCATGAATGATTCAGAAGAAGAGATTAAAAGAAAAATAGGCAAGGCTTATTGCCCGGCAAAAATTATTCATGAAAACCCTGTTCTTGAATATTCAAAATATCTTATTTTTGAAAAATTCAACACAATGGAAATCAATAGGCAGGAGAAATTTGGCGGTGATGTTGTGATAGAGAATTATCATGAGCTGGAGAAGCTCTACAGGGAAGGAACAATACATCCGGCAGATCTGAAAAATGTAGTTGCTTTCTATATAAACGAGATGATAAAGCCAGTAAGGGAAAAATTTGAGAAAGACGCTAAATTAAAAAAGCTTTTAGAAACAATTAAGAAATTTGAAGTGACGAGATAAATCATTCTTGCTCTATCACAACCAAAGTATATTTGTCATTAAGATATTTTTTTGCAGCCCTTCTTACATCATCAATTGTGACTTTTTTAATATTTTTTAAATAAGAATCAGCAAGCTTCGCGTCCTTTATTGTTTCCCAAACAGCAAGGTTGTCAGCCCTTGTAAAATTGTCCTCTGTTTCAAGCGCATGGTTCCCCTCAATGAATGTTTTTGCCTCTTCAAGGTCTTTTTTGCTTGCTTTGTGAAGCCTTCTGAACTGCTGCAGAATGATTTCCTTTGCCTTTTCTATGTTTTTTTTGTCAAGGCCAGTGTAGACAGCAAACGTCCCGTAATCCATCTCATTTTCATCATTCACCCCTACTTGATAAGCCAAGCCTCTTTTGTTTCTTATCTCGTCAAAAATCCATCCAGACTGGCCTCTCCCGAGTATTGCCGCTATTATGTCAAGGACGTAGCTGTCGCTGTGCAGCCTGTGCACGGTCTTGTAGCCTAAAATCATGTAGGAATTAAGCGTCTTCTTTTTCTCAACAAACTTTTTGGCTTTTTTCTGCAAAGGCTCTTTTACAATGGCTCTTCTAATCCTTTTTCTCGGTTTTAAACTGCCGAAATATTTCTGTATGCTGGCTTTGGCATTTTTGACATTGCCTATGACAGAAATAATCATGTTGTTTGGAATGTAATGGCTGTAGTAATAGCCTGCTACACTCTTCCTGTCAAAGCTTTTGACTGAACTGGCAGTCCCATAAGTCGGGTTTTTTGCAGGATGCCTGTCAAACAGTGTTTTCTGGAACAAAATCCACTGGTGCAAGCGAGAGTCATCAGTGACCATGTTTATCTCCTTGAGGATAACCTGCTTTTCCTTCTCGATAATCTTCTCGTCAAAAATCGGGTTAGCTACCATGTCGCTCAGAATATCCAAGGCTGTATCAAGCCTCTTTTTTATTATCTTGATGAAGAAAGCTGTCCTGTCTCCTGTTGTGTAGGCATTGAATTCCCCACCGTATTTTTCAATCTCATTTGCTATTTCCCTTGAGTCTTTCCTGTTTGTTGTGCCTTCAAACAGCATGTGCTCAAGAAAATGCGCGATTCCTGCTGTCTTCCTGCTTTCAAAGTTGGAGCCGAACTTGAACATCACTTCGACAGCAACTGACCTGGAATGGTTCTTCTCAAGGATAAGGGTAATCCCGTTCTTCAGCCTGCATTTCTCCATGCCAAAGGAAAAACTTTAAATGGTATATAAGATTTTTGAATTACAATGAGAATTAATGAATTTAAGCAGATTCTGGAGAAAAAAAGAGCTGATTTTGCCATATTCTGCAATTCAGACTCATCAAAACAAAATGCCAATATGCTTTATTTCTCCGGCTACAAGGGAGTTGGAGCCTTGATTGTGCCAAGGAGCAAGCCGGCTTTTCTTGTAGTGCCTCAAATGGAGATTGAAAGGGCAAGAAAATCAATGGTTAAAAAAGCATATTCAATGGAAAAAAAGAGGTTTTTTGAATCAATATATAAAATCATCAAAAAGAATAAAATAAAAACAGGAAGCATTGCAATAGACAAGAATAATTTCACATTGAATTCCTATAAGCACTTCAAAAAACAATTTAAAAAAATAAAAGCAAAGGACGTTTCATTTGATTGCGCGAAACTGAGGGAAATAAAGACGGAAAAGGAGATTAAATTCCTTAAAAAATCATGCGCTTATGCCGACAAAATACTTCAAAAAGCAATAAAACATTTCAAAAGCTTCAAAACAGAAAGCGAGGCAGCAGCTTTTCTTGAATACGAAACAAAAAAGAATGGATTAGAAATTTCCTTTAATCCTATTGTTGCTTCAGGAAGCAATGGCAGCATGCCGCACCACGAGCCGTCAACTAAAAAAATCAAAAAGGGATTTTGCGTCATGGATTTTGGCGTAAAATACATGGGATACTGCTCTGACATCACAAGGACAATCTTCATCGGAAAAATATCAAGAAAAGAAAAAGAAATGTACAATATGCTTTTGTCAATCCAAAAAAATTCAATTAGCCAGATAAAAAACAACAAAAAATGCTCTGAACTGTACGATTTTGTTAACAAAAGCCTTGGGAAATACAAAAAAAGTTTTACCCATGGGCTCGGGCACGGGGTTGGAGTTGAAATCCATGAATTACCGAACCTTACGCTGAATTCAAAAGACAAAATAAGGAACAATATGGTTTTTACAATTGAGCCGGGAGTTTATTTCCCGAAAAGATTCGGGATAAGGATAGAGGACACTGTTCTTTTCAAAAACAAGCCTCTTGTTCTGACTAAAACATCAAAAGATTTATTAATAATTTAGAGTTGAACAATCACATGAAATACAATGAGAAGGCATTTAATTCTGCTGTTGAAGACTATAAAAATCTGGTTAATAATGCTAAAGGAAAAAATTTCTTCATAATTTTCGACATAGGCAATAAAGAGGCATTTTATTCCATTGCCCCTCTATCAAGGGCTTTGCATGAACTTGGAAATGATGTAAGCTGTGTAGGTATAAATGGAAAATCAGAGGGATTAGAAGCTTTAAAGGACGTATGGAAAGCATTTGAAGACAATGAAAATAAAATAAAAAATGAAAAAACACAAGCATTAAACGATTTCATCAGCAAAGTTGATAAAAAATCCAAGGGCGAGTTCAAAAAAATATTCAAAAATCCGGATTTTATCCTTGAAGCCGGCAAAAATAATTTTGAAGGCTCTTTAAAACTCCCATTTCACACAGAGTGGTTTAATGACTACAGAATGAAAGAGCTGATGCAGACTGCTGAAATACTTTGGAGAGATGTATATGACCTGAAAAAAGGCGAGAGGGTAGGCATTGGGTTTTCACTTATTCCAATTAAAGACTTGATAGGGCATCCTTTGGAAGATTATCTTGACTCTTATTCCATAATATGGGCAATGACACAAGTTGGAAAAAAAACCGCAGAGCCAATTATGAATGCCTGCACTTTCAGAAGCTCCATGCTTGAGAAAAGCGAAAGGATTTCTGAATTAAGGGCAACACTGCTGGGGTGCGAATTGGACAAAGATGTTGATGAAGAGCCGTTTATAAAATATAAAAAATTGTCGCAATTGCTGAAGCTTGACAGGATAAAGCCAATTGACCTGTCTTTTTCAATAAGCGCAAAAGGATACCCCGGAAAGCATCTTTTTGGGGAGGTTATTGGATATCCCTCTCCAAACAAAAAAACAAGGTGGCAGACTCCAGGCCAGATGATTTACAAGCTTGATTTTTACCCGCAGACAAAGTACGATGACAGGGACCCGATGGCAA
>JACPMU010000012.1 GCA_016185865.1 Candidatus Woesearchaeota archaeon
TGATGCTCCTGCTTTATTTTCTCCTGCTCCAAAGATGTTAATCTTTGCAGCCTCATCTCAAGGATTGCAACAGCCTGCTCGTTTGTAAGGTTGAAATTTGATGCCAAAGCCTGCTTTGCATTATCCACTGACTTGCTGTCCTTGATCAGCTTAATCACATTGTTTATGTTGGTTAATGCCACTATCAGCCCTTCAAGAATATGGGCTCTTGTCTGCGCCTTGTTTAAATCAAACAGAGTCCTTTTCCTGACAACATCTTTCCTGTGCTCGATGTAATGATGGATTAGCTGCTTGATGTTCAGGACTTTTGGCTCGTTGTTGACAAGAGCAAGCATTATGATGCCGAATGTTGTCTGCATCCTTGTGTGCTGGAATAATTGGTTAAGAACTACATTGGCATCAGCGTCTTTCTTAAGCTCTATGATGACCCTTATCCCGTGCCTGTCGCTTTCATCCCTTAAGTCAGAAATTCCTATGATTTTCTTGTCGCTTACAAGATTTGCTATCTCCTCAAGAAGCTCCGACTTATTGACCATGAATGGTATTTCATTGACGATAATGATGGATTTGTTTTTGGTTTGCTCGATGCTTGTTTTAGCCCTTACAAGAATTTTTCCTCTTCCTGTTGAGTATGCTTCTTTAATGCCATTTGTGCCGCAGATGAATGCCCCTGTCGGGAAATCAGGACCCTTGATGATGTGCATTATTTCCCCTATGCTTAAATCTGGAGAGCCTATCTGCTTTATTGCAGCATCAATCACCTCTCCAATGTTATGCGGCGGAATGTTTGTTGCCATTCCAACAGCAATTCCTGAGCTTCCGTTAATCAGCAGGTTCGGCAGCTTTGAAGGCAGCACAATCGGCTCTGTTGCGCTGCTGTCAAAGTTAGGAATGAATCTCACGGTCCTTTTCTCGATGTCCTCGAGCATCTCTTCTGTAAGTTTTTTTAATCTACACTCAGTATACCTCATGGCTGCTGGAGGATCACCATCTATAGAGCCGAAATTGCCCTGCCCATCAATTAATTGGTATCTCATTGAGAAATCCTGCGCTAAACGAACTAAAGTGTCGTAGATGGCCACATCGCCATGGGGATGAAATTTAGCCATGCAGTTTCCCACCACATTAGCGGATTTTTTGAATGGCTTATTATGCAATAACCCTATCTCCCACATTGTGTATAAAACACGCCTATGCACAGGCTTTAAGCCGTCTCTTGCATCTGGCAAAGCCCTTCCAACAATAACAGACATGGAATAATCCAGATAGCTTTGCTTCATCTCTTCCTGGATGATTCTGGGCACTATCCTTGTGCCTAATTGTTGCCCTGTTTCTTCTGTCATTTTTTAAAGAATTGGATTAACACTTTATCGTCTATAAATCGGTATGTTTTTCGCTTTATAAGGGTTATGTTTTTGTATTATTTTCAATATGGAAATTTTCCATATGGAAAAGAAATAAATATTATCTTAAATTTTCTTCACAACAGCCTTGCTTATGCTCATCGAGAAGCCGCAATAAACACACCTCTTCTTTTTCTTAGCCAGATAAGCGTCTTTGCTCTGGTACTTCATCCTGTTCTTGCATTTAGGGCACTGGAGAAGGAACATTTTTATTTGATTTTTTTCATTATTTGTTTTATCAGTGTTATTTTAATGTGAATTTAATGTTTTTATTGATATTTTGGCTTATTTCCCAACGCATTTACAAAATTTAATTTTTAAAAAAAATCAACTGATGGTTTAATCCTGTTTCTTTTCCTCTTGCTTTTGCTGCGGATTAAGCATCTCTTCAACTTTCTTGTCAACAGCTTTTTCCATTTCAGGCGTCGTTTTTATGCCTTCGCTTTTCTTTTTTTGCTTTTTAGTCTGCTGCTCTTCTGTCTTTTGCTGTTGGATTATTTGAGATGGCTGTTCTGCTGCTTGGGTTTGTTCTTTTGTTTCTGTTTTTTTCTTTTGTTTTTGCTCTTCTCCAATAATTTCCATATCTCCCAATTTTTCCTTTTCAAAAAACAAGTTTCCTTCTTTTTCAAATTCCTCGGAAATAAGCTCTCTTGGCTTTGCCTCATAAGTCTGCAGCGGAACTTCAAACTCCTCTTCAGCATCGTCCAATGAATCTATCTCTTTCTTTATTTTTTCATCCTCTTTTTTCAGGTCTTCTGCCTTTTGGCGCTGCTCTTCCTTTATTTTTTCTACTTCCTCTTCTTTTTCCTTGATGGCTTTTGCTATGCTGCCAAAGTCCTTGAACTGGTCTTTTAGCTTTTCTTCTGTAAGGTCAAAGTATTTGAAGAATTTGTCAGTTAACTTGATTAAGTTTGTCCTGCCGTGCTTCTGCCTTGTTATGTACCCGGATTTTTCCAGCTCAACAAGGTGGTCATAAGCCTTGTTGGTTCTTATTTTAATCAAATCCGACTGCAGAATTGGATACCTGAATGCTACAACAGAAAGGGTTTCAAGCACGGTTTTTGTAAGCTCTGTCTCTGTCACAATCTTCCTCACCATCGGTATGAAATGGTCCCGGACAGCAAACTTCCAGACATCTCCATCTTCAACAAGCATTAAAGAGGAGTTTTTTTCATCATACTCTTTCTGCAGCTCCTGAAGCGCAGCAAGAACATCCTCTTTTCTCGAGCGGCACAGCCTGCTTATCTCCTCAAGGCTTATCCTGCTGCCTGTGGAAAAAAGAACTGCCTCTACCTTGCTTTTCACGCTTGGTTTCTTTATATCAGTCATAGAACAACTTTATTTTATTTTGATTTAAATATGTTGTGATAACGGGAGGTAGGTGCGTTGTGAATTAATGTTTTAACATTTAATTCCCAGATAAAATAGATATAAAGCCAATAATAAGAATAACAAAGATAGATAAAATAGTAGTTTAATGTGTTTCTTTTTATTGAATTTTAAATAAAAACCATATCCTAAAAGACCAGAAAGGATAGAATAGACAAATGGTTTACATACAGTTGATAAATCTTTTTGCCCAAAAATCAATACAATAACGCCAGATAAAATACCTATAATCGTTCCTTCAATATATCTATAAAATCTTTCCTCTCCTTTAGTCATAGTTTTGATTTAATTTTTGGGTTACTTAAATCTTTTTGCTATTAAAATAAAAATTAGAATTAATACCTAATTCATGCATTTGATATATAACCATCGCAATATTATGGCAGATTATTTTTGTTAATACTTCATTTATTTGTGCATCCTTTTCATCTTTTTGAATTTTGTGTAAATCCAGTCAAGCCAAATGTAACGTCTTGTATTAACCAGTTCAGTCTTTTTATATTTTGACTTTTGCATTTCGGACATTGAAATGGTTCACTTTTGTTAAATAATTTATATTGTTTCTTTGAAGTCCATCTATATTTACAATCTAAGCATCTATAATGAAGTCCCATATCAATCACCTTCCTCAAAATTTGATAATTTTTGAATTCATACCAAACTGTACAACTCGTTCTCTTTTTTAATCTTGTTTTCCTTGAGCAGGTTTTCAACAAATATTTCAAGCTCTTTCCTGTTGACACCTGTAATTTGGGAGAGCTGCTCAAGTGAAAGCTTGCTTACCTTTAAGCAGATTAAGACTGCATTGTGCAGGATTGCATTCATGTTGTGCTTCAAAAAATCATTCTCTGCCTTTTGCTGCTTGACAACCATGTCAACGCTGTGCAGGCGTGCCTGCAGGTCATTCAAAAAATTTGAAAGCTCCGGGTTTGTCATTGTAAAATGCTCAGGCTTTACAACCTCAAGCGAAGAAGGCATGTACTCAAAGCAGAATGATATCAGTTTTTTTGTCCCTTTTATGACAAGCTCAAGCTCAACAAACTTGCTCCACAACGGACCCTGCTCTTTTATCTCAGAATAATCTTCATTCAAAATTACAAGCTCGGAATCTTCCTTTATATGCTCTATGTATTCCTTTATCGCATTCTCCACATGCTCCTTTGGCTTTCCAAGCACTTCTATGATGGTCCTGCATCTTATATGCGCATGCTCGCCCTGTTTTTCAGCTTCTGCCATGAGATTCCAGGATATATATTTGTTTAAAAATCTTTGCAAGAAGCCTAAGCCTGCGAATATCATCTTTTCCATATCAGTATGATATTAAACAAAATCGACAATGTCAGGAGAAAAATCATTATCCATGTTTTTGCCCTTTCGCCGCTTGACTCATAAACAATCTGAGGGGCTTGTATTGCGCTTGATGTTACCGGCTGCGGCTGGATTTTTTGTGTGTTTTTATTTGCCAATTGGATTGTATTTTCTTCTTCATCAGCTGGTTTTGGAATTATTTTTGCTTCTTTTTCTGCTGTTGGTTCAGCATCCGCATCGCTCACCAAAGCAGTTGCAGCCTCTGTTTGAATGTCCTCATCCTCATTTTTAGCTTCCTCTTCTTTTGCTTCCTCTGCTGCGCCTTTTATTGTTATTTTCCTTGCGTCTTCATTGTTGTCCTTGATTGCATCATCGCACTCAACGCTTATTTCAGCAGTTATTTCATATTCTCCTGGCTTGAGGTTTGGGGAGTATTCGCTTGAGGTTTTCTGCTTTGCAATTGAATCTTCTGTCCACGGCTTGTATGTTTTTACTGTTTTGCCATCAGAATCCTCTATCTTGGCTGTGCCTGTTATGTTTGTTGACTTGCCTTCTATCTTGGTGGCTCTCATGCGCCACTTGAAATCCTCTGACTCAAATTCCTCGGCATCAACAAGAATTTCAATTTTGTAATCGCATGACTGCTGCTGGGCAAAGGAGATATATGGTGACAATATCATAAAAATCACAGCAAAAGCCAGTTTTTCCATTTGATGTATTTTCATTTTTATAGTATATTTGTCATGTGCAATTATGTTTATATTCTTTACTATTTGTTAATGCTAACAAAAATTTTAATAAGAACAGGCTAGTATATGCAGCAGGGTGAGTATTAGTGGGGTTTTTGAAGTTCTTAAAGAGGGAGAAAAAGGAAACTTTGGATGAATTGGATTTGCCTCCTGCGCCTCCTTCATTGGAGGGATTTGAGGACAATATGCCGGAACTGCCTGACTTTCCTGATTTTGGAGAGGAAAAGATTTCCGCTCCAAAAGAGGATATGGCTGATTTCAATTTTCCTGAAGAAGAGCAAAATGCTCCGGAAAGCAAAGAAAATACTATGGATTTTCCAAGCTTTCCCGAAACAGAAGAAGAGCCGATGCCGCCTATTGAGCCTATAAAGGCTCCTTTTACAATTCCTCAAGAAATTCCGCCAATGCCTGAACAAGAGCCTGAGCGGGAAAGCGTTTATGAAGAGCGGCCTGCTGAAGAAGAGCATGAGACAGAGCCGCAAGAAACTTATCCAAAGGCTGCAGGAAGGCTTTTCAGCCATGAAAAAAGAGTATTGAGGGAAAGGCCAAGCGCAAAAACAATTTATGTCAGCGTTGACAATTTCAAGGCAACTCTTGGAAGCATCAGCATGATAAGGGGCAATTTAAAAAAATCAGAGGAAGCGCTGATGAAAATGGAAAGCATAAAAAATGCAAAGGACAAGTCATTTGACAGGATGAAGAGTTCTCTTGAGGATCTGCAGAGAAAGCTTATTTTTGTCGATAAAACTTTATTCAAGGAAGGTGAGTAAAAATGAAAGGTGAAAAAAGCGGAATGCCTGTTTTCGTGAAGGTTGACGAGTACAAGGAGATTCTGGATGTCTTGGACATGATAAAAGGCAAAGTAAAAGAGATAAGAGCAACGCTTGGAGATATAAACGGCCTTAGAAATGAGGAGGATGCTGAGCTTGCAATGTGGAACAGCACAATAAACGAGATAGAGAAAAAGATAGAAGGCATAGACAGGATAATGTTTGAGCCGGAACAGGCATGGTAAAGGCAAAAGAGCAGGGCAGCGAGCTTTTTTTTGTTCAGGTAAAAAAGCCAGCTGAAGTCAGAAAGGACATCCTTGAAACACTGAGGGAGATAGTTGAGACGCTGCACAGGTTTGAGAAGTTCAGGCACATAAGGCACAAAAAGCTTGAAAAAATCCACCACCTTGGCGTGCTTGTCAAGCAGGCAAACAAGATGCTTGGCAACTTAAGGCTCAAGCTGCCGCAAACAAATTTAAGGGCAACTGTTGTAAAAGTTCAGTCTGAGCCGAAGAAAGTCCACCACAAAAAGAAAAAAGTGAAAGGCAGGGAAAAACAGGAAAAAATGCCCAAGAAAGAGCTGACAGAAGTTGACAGGCTGGAAGCTGAATTGAGCGCAATTGAAAGCAAGCTGAAAAGCTTGACTTAGAATATTTTTATTTCTTTTAAATTTCAATCCGTGCCTTCGGCACAATATCTTGTGCACCTCGGACAATCTGACATGGAACAATAAATCATTTTGTGCTCCTCCTCGGCGCAAATGTATTAACACAGCAAAAGCGGATTACTTCAATCACTAATACTTTCAGAAGTCGCTCTCGTGATTGATTTTATTTTTAAGTATTGTTTAATGATTTTTTCAGTAATGTTTTTAAACCAAAATCTTACTCTAAATAGAATGCGGGCAGCGCGAAAGGAATTTCGCTGGTCCGCTCATAAATTCGCGGGGATGCCGGAGCGGCCAAACGGGATAGCGGTTGGCATCCAAAGGTGCTAAACATCCAAACTCAAGTTTGAAGTAATGAGGCTTAAAGCTGATGAAGTACTTACGAGCCATCTATTGGCTTAGTGCCTTCGCAGGTTCGAATCCTGCTCCCCGCATTTTTTGTACTTAAAATGTTACGCAATTGTAAATTTTGTGGAAATTCATTTGAACCTTCCATTAAACATCCTAATCAGAATTCTTGCAACAGAACTTGTTCTAGGAAATTATATTATAAAAATAACATAAAAATATTTAAGAAAAAGTTTAAAGAAAGATACGAGAAAGTAAAACATTACCCCCGATATAAAGAAAAAGTTAGAATAAATCAAAAAAATTGGTCAGTTCAAAATCCAGAACGAGTAAAAGAAATCAACAGAAAATATAAAGAAAATCATAAAAATGAAATTCTTGCTAAATTGCGAAAGTATGAATTGAGGGAAAATGCTTGTGTTTTTTGTAATACAAAATTTATGCCAGACAGAAATCATCCTATGGCAAAATGTTGCAGTCAAAAATGTAGAACCAAACTATGGGCTAAAAATTATCCAGAGAAATTTAAACAAATAAATATTGAAAAATCAAAAAGGTATCGTGAAAGACATCCAGAAAAAATAAAGGAACAAAGTAAAAAATCAGTTGAATCAGGAAGGGCAAATAAAAATCAAAAGGTGTGGAGAGAAAGACATTTAGAAAAAGCTAAAGAGTTAAGGAAAAAACAATATTGGAAGAATCCAGAAAGAGAACGGGAAAAAGTTAAAGAATGGAGACAAACAGAAGCAGGTAAGTTATCTCACAGAGCAGATTCAAAAAGAAGGCAATATACTAGAAAAAGTAAATTAGCCAATGACTTCCCATTAACTAGAAAAAAACAAGATTATATTCCGTATAGGGATAACAATACTTGTGTTTATTGTCACGTTGAACCTAATATTGTTACTTTGGATCATATAATTGCACAAGAAAACAAAGGGAATAACTCGGTAAATAATTTAGTTGTGAGTTGTCGATATTGTAATGCTTCTAAGCAAGATAAACAATTAGAAATATGGTTAAAATCTGATTATTGCAAACTGAAAGGAATCACAAAAGAATCAATTAACCCAATTGTATGGAATCTATTGGTAAAACAAAAAAATCAAGTAAAATTGGTTCAAAAAGAGTAATTTTTTTGAATAATCCCACAAACCTTTTTAAATCATCTTCTAATCTTTTGCTGTAATGGTTGAAATCTGCACTATTGGAGGATATAACGAAGTAGGAAAGAACTCTACTGCAATAAAGATTGGCGATGATGCTTATGTTTTTGACTTGGGAATTCATCTTGAAAACTATGTCAAATACACCCAGGATGAGGACATAGTTGACATCAGCCCCAAAGAGCTGATGAAAGCAGGGGCTGTCCCTGACATTTCCGCAATTGAAGACTGGAAAAACAATGTAAAGATGATTCTGCCTACGCATGCCCATCTTGACCATTTAGGCGCAATTCCCTATCTTGCGAACAACTTCAAGGCTCCGATTATGTGCACTCCGTTCACATCAGAAGTTTTAAAAGGCATACTAACAGAAGACAAGATTAAGCTGAACAATAAGATAAGAAGCATGTCTGCAAATTCCTCATTTCAGGCAAATAATGTGAAGATAGAGTTTGTGCACATGACTCATTCAACACCCCATACTGTGATGATTGCGCTGCATACAAAAGAAGGAATCATACTTTACGCTAATGACTTTAAGTTTGATTTGTTTCCAACGCTTGGGCAAAAACCGAATTTCAAAAGGCTGGAAGAATTGGGAAAGCAAAAGGTTCTTGCTTTGATATGCGATTCAACCTATGCTGCTGACGCAAGAAAAATGCCGTCTGAATCAATAGCAAAGGAGATGCTGAGAGAAGTCATGCTTGGCATTGACTCAAAAAACAAGCATGTTGTTGTCACAACATTCTCATCCCATATTGCAAGGCTTAAGTCAATTGTTGAATTTGGGCAGAAAATGAACAGGAAGATTGTCTTCATGGGGCGCTCAATGGCAAAGTATGTGAGGGCAGCGGAAGCAACCGGCATTGCAAAGTTCACCAACAAAGTTGAGGTTTTGAAGTTCAGCGGCCAGATAAAAAGAAAATTAAAAAAGATTGCAAAAGACAGGGGCAAATATTTGATGGTTGTCACAGGCCACCAAGGGGAGCCAAAATCAACGCTTGCAAAGATGATGAATAACGAGTTAAAGTTTAAATTTTTTCCGGAAGATCATATTATTTTTTCATGCAGGACCATACCAACACCAACAAACATAGCAAACAGGCAGAAGCTTGAGGCTGACTTAAGGACATTCAATGTCAGAATCTTCAAGGACATACACCAAAGCGGCCATGCGGCACGAGAAGACTTAAGAGACTTGATAAATTTGGTTAAGCCTCAGCATATAATTCCTGCACATGGAGAATTAAGGATGACAAGCGCACTGGCTGACCTTGCAGTGGAAATGGGATACAAAAAAGGGCAGAATGTCCATGTAATGGGCAACGGGGAAAGGCTCAAACTGTAAAACCAAAAATATTTAAATGGAGTTATATAACTTCTTTGAGGGGGTAAATATGAGCAGAAATTCAAGAATAGCTGGAGTTGTATTTATACCATTGGCAGCTTTAGGTTTAGGGGGAGCAGCTTATCAAGATATTATTTGTGCTGAGAGAGTAGCATATCATAGATTTGTAAAATACGCCCGGAGCCAAGAAGGAATGGAAAGAATGATGTCTGAACTACGAAAATTAAGATCTTCGCCTAAGGCTACCACAACACAAATCAATAACTTAGAGAAGGCCTTGTCAAGCGCTCCTACGATTAATGTAGCTCCATTAGGTTGGGATTGTTCACCATCTGTTGCACTTGGCAATGAGAATGCTGATGATATTTTCGACGAATATTTATTTGGAGAGAGGAGCATATAAAAATGAGATTAACTCTAGCAGAACCAAGCTACTTAAAGGAAAGCATATCCATTATTTCTGATTTGGTTAATGAGGCGCGGTTTAAGATAACACCAAATGCAATTGAATTAGTGGCAATGGACCCTGCGAATGTTGCAATGGTTGTTTTCAAGCTGCTTAGCAGCTGCTTCTCAGAGTATGATGTCAAAAAAGACATTGAAATAGGAATCAATTTGAGCAATTTAAAGCAGGTTTTGAGAAGGGCATCTCCAAAAGACATGCTTACAATCGAAATGGATGATGACAACAGGCTAAAGATACAGCTGGAAAGCGCAACAACAAGGACATTCAACCTTCCCATTATTGACCTTGAGGAAAAGGAGCAGAAAGTGCCTGAGCTGAAATTTCCGGTAACCATAAAAACATCGTCAAGCGTGCTGAACGAGGCAATTGCCGATGTTGATGTTGTTGGGGAGAGCGTTGCATTCATCGCAGAGCCGAAAAAATTCATTTTGCAGGCAGAAGGGGATTTAAACAGGGCAAGGATTGAAATCAGGGAAGATGATGCCACAAAGGTAAGCATAAACGGTGATGAAAAGATAAAGGCAAAGTACAGCATTGAATATCTGAAGAAGATGATTAACGGCTCAAAGCTAAGCGACGATGTTGTTGTGCAGTTCAGCAAGGACTATCCTTTAAAGCTTGAGTACAAGACTGTTGACAAGGTAATGCTTTCTTTCATACTGGCTCCAAGAGTGGAGAATGATTAAGTTAATTTTTAGGTTATTTTTTTGGCTAAAATGTTGGTTACAATATCCAAGTGATTAGGAATGGTGAAGTATTCTGATGAGGCATATAACCCGGTAATGGATGTATATAATTCAATACCAACAGAGGCTAAAGAGACTGCTAACAAGATTGTGGGAGATTTTAAGAGTGGTTTCCCTGAAGGCGAGGCTCCACCAACTGGTATGATTAAAAAGTTAATTCCACTTGTTCCTAAAGGTAAGCTAGATGGACTTGAGAGTGCAATTAAAAAGGCTTCTGAATTTGAAAAGAAGGGAAATGAAGCAATTGCAGCAGCTCCTAGCGGATTTCTTAATATTGGTCCTAGATATGCTGCCCTATTAGCAGCTGCTGCAGCTATAGCACTGATGATGGCGGGTATGCCACCCTACATACCATAGCAATCGTTAATTTTATATATAACAATTCTGAGAATTTTATTATGAAGGATAAATCTCATTCTTTTTTGGTGGACTGGACAGTTAATTTCGTCAAAAACAAGGACATTATTTCCAAAAAGATTGAGAAGATTGAAAATGGAAAAGACGGCTTTGACCTTTATGTAAAATACAGGGACAGGGAGCAGTATTTCATAATCGCAGCAAATATTTCTGGCATTGACTCAATCATCCAAAGATTAAATAGTAACTCTTATTTCAGCATTGTAACAATCAATTCAAAGGAGAATTTCGACATTGTAATAAAAAACTGGAGCAAATTAATTGGATTTAAGTTCCTTAACATAATATTTGTCAACCCGTTTTCAGATATGGACAAGAAATGGATTGTTTTCCCGCATACCCACCATAAGATATGCGACGAGTCTTCTTTGAAAAATGGGTTAAGGGCAATGTTTGAGATGGTCGAGCCGATAGAGGAGCAGCAGTTAATTGCAAAAATCACAGGCTGAACAAAATAAGCTGCCCTGCAAACCCGGAGAAAAGCGGAATAAGCAGATTGTCATCAAGCTCATCCACCAAGGTTTCAACTATGGTTGCAACAACTGCCATTCCTAAAATAACATAGATGCTGTCAAGTATTATGAAGCCGACAACAAGGTTTGTTCCCATCTCCCCTAAAAACCCTGCCCATGTCTTGTTCCTGAAAATCAGGGTTGAGCCGTATCTTTTTCCAACCAATGCAGCCACCATGTCGCCAAAAGTTGTCATGAGCAAGGCTGCCAATGCAATCTTGTAGTCAAAGACAGCAAGCGAGATTATTGTTGCTGACAGGAAATAAATCACACCATACATCCTGTGCTGCTCCTTAGCCCTTATAAACTGGGAAAAGAAGGGCATTTTCCAGTTTAATTCAAGCCTGAAGTACTCCAATATCAAGAACAGGATCAGCAATGCAACAAGGAAAAGCAATGCCACTTGCTTTGAAAGGGCTTCTGTGTAGCCTGCGCCTATGAGGCTGTCCTGTATAAGAAAGTAAGCTGCAAGAACAATAAGAATTGTAATGTGAATTATCTTCCTTCCGATTTCGTGAAACAATCCCCATACCATGACTATAAACTATCTGGATTAGTATAAATAGGTTTCTAAATAGGTACGGCTTGCGGGAATTGAACCCGCCTTACAAGCTTTTTCAACCAATTATTTTGTTGGGAAGCTCGTGTCTTGCCGATAGACCAAA
>JACPMU010000038.1 GCA_016185865.1 Candidatus Woesearchaeota archaeon
GCGGCTCGGGGATTTTCAGGCCGGAGATGGTTAAGCCTTTGCTCGGGAAAGAGGTCCCTGTCCTAGCGTGGGGGATAGGGATTGACAGGATTGCCATGTTCAAGCTTGGCATCAAGGATATCAGGCAGTTATTTTCGCATGATTTGGAATTTTTAAGAAATGCTAAGGTGGTTTAAATGAAGAAGGTAAAAACCAGACAAATTACAAAAAAAACAAATAAAGAAAAATATGTTAAATTTTGCCCTAAATACAACTCAATTGATGTTGAACAGGATAAATCAACTTTACAGCAAGTGGGATATTTGCCAGTATTTTATATTTGTAAATACTGTAATTATTCTGGATATACTTTTCCTGAAATTGAAATCTCAGGGATAAATAAATTAAAAACTGAAAAAAAATCGGTTGATGAAAAGTCTGAATTAATGGACATGCATTATGGCAAATTCATGGTTAGTATATGGTGGAAAATAATAGGTCCTATGTTTCTCTCGGTAGGATTGATTTTGTTATATTTTTATTTTAATTCTGCTAATATAGATTATTTTATATTTTTTATATCTATAGCTTTTGTGATTGGAGGATTAGCAATGACTTTTATATCATATTTAAAACGTAAATAAAATGCCAACCATAACTTTTTCACTGAAGGATTTGCAGCATTTAACAGGCAAAAAAGTCTCAATTGAAGAGGTTCAAGAATTATCCCATTACGGCAAAGGGGATTTTGAAGGCTATGATGAGCAAACTGACGAAGTAAAGATAGACTTTGGGGACACAAACCTGCCTTACTTGTGGAGCGTTGAGGGATTTGCCAGATTAATCAAGGGAATTCTTGGAATCCAAAAAGGAATCCCAAAAATAAAAATCAGCAAGGGCGATTACCAGGTTGTTGTTGACAAGTCAGTTGTCAAATACAGGCCGTTTATCTCCTGCTTTGCGGCAAAAGGAAAAAAAGTTGATGATTATCTGATAAAGCAGCTTGTGCAGCTGCAGGAGAAGTTCTGCGAAACATATGGAAGAAGAAGGCAAAAGGTCTCAATTGGGCTGTATTCCTACAGCAGGCTTAAGTTTCCTGTGCATTACAAGGCAGCTGATCCTTTGTCAGTTGAATTTATTCCGCTTGAATTCAAATCCAGGATGAATTTAAAGGATATACTTGCAGAGCATCCCAAGGGAAAAGAGTACGCATGGGTTCTTGAAGGTTTTGAGAAATATCCCCTGCTCACAGATGACAAAGATGAAGTCATGAGCCTTGTCCCCATTATCAATTCAAATTTTACAGGAAAGATTGAAATCGGCGATGAGAACATGTTTTTTGAAGCCACAGGCACAGACGAGGAAGCTGTGAACCTTGCAGCAGTTATATTTGCATACGCGCTCTATGAAAGGGGCTTTGAGCTGCATTCTGTTGAAGTTAAATATCCTGACAGGAAAAAAACATCGCCTGATTTAAAGATTGAGGATGTTGCAATAAAAAATGAGCAGATAAAGCACTTGTTCGGGCTTGAACTGAAAGAAAATGAGATAATGCGTTTGCTGGAGAAAGCCCAGTTTGAATTTGAAAATCAAAAAGTAAAAATTCCCCCCTATAGAAAGGACGTACTGCATCCTTATGACATAATTGAAGATATTGGAATTATGTACGGATTTGACAAGATAGAAGAGTCCCAACTGCAGACATTCACAGCAGGCTCCATATTAAGGATAAATGAGTTTATTGACAAAATAAGGGAAATTGTTGTTGGCATTGGGTATCAGGAAGTGATGAGCCCCATACTTACAAACAAGGATTTGCTGTACAAAAATATGAACATTGATGACTTTGGCACAATCGAGATTGATGACTATATGTCAGAAACCTATTCTGCTGTCAGGAGCTGGCTATTGCCAAATCTTATGGAAGTTTTGTCAAAGAACAAGCATGTTTCGTTTCCGCAGAAAATATTTGAGGAAGGCCTTGTGAATACAAGAAAAAATGATGAAATCAAAGAATGGAGCAGGATTGCAATTGCTTCTTCCCATGATCAGTCAAATTATACGGAGATGAAGCAGGTCCTTGATTATATTTTGAAATGCTTTGGATTAAAATGCGACATTGAAGAGGCTGAGCATAACTCATTCATTGAGGGAAGATGCGGACGTGCAATTGTTAAAGGCAAGAAACTAGCTTATTTGGGCGAGATTAATCCAATTGTTTTAACAAACTGGGGATTGGAAATGCCAGTCGCTGCTTTGGAATTAAATCTGAGCGAGCTGTTTGAGGCTGTTAATAAATAAGATTTCAGTCTTCTTTTTTCTTTGCTCTCTTTTCTGATTTCGGCTTTGCCGCTTTTATTTCTGCTTGTTCTTCTTTCTTCTGTTCAGCCAACCCAGCTTTTTCCTCCAAAGTCGCTTCTTTTGATTCAGCTTTCTCCTCCTTTTTCTTTGGCTTGAAAATGTTCCTTAATTTCTTCTTTTCTTCCTTCTGCGCCTTCAATTGCTCCGGTGTTTTCCTTTTCTTCAGCGGCTTTGCAGCTTTTGGCTTTGGCTTTGTCTGCAATGCTTTTATTCCTAATTCATCCAAAACTTTGGCAACTTCCTCATGGGAAGCGTTCTTTTTAATCTCAATTTTTTGATTTAAAGGCTCTACATGAATAATATTCACCTTTCTTCTCCTTGTTTCGCCATCTATAAGGGCATATTTGCCATCAAGAATATCTATTATGACGCATTTTTTGCCTGCATCTCTTCCTGCAGTCTTAACGCACAATCTTCCGATTTCAATCATTTTGTTCCTCCGATCACTTGTGAGCTGAACGCGAATTTATGAGCGTTCTCGCTTTCTACCAAGCGGTGTCGCCATCCGCTCAAGTGATTTCCTTGTTGTTTTGATACTTATATAATAATTTTAAAATGAATTTATTGCCTTGCTTTGTCTATTATTGACTGCCTCATGCACTTGCTGCACAGCACCCCTCCATAAGGCCTCTCCGGCCTTTTTTTTGTCTTTGCCATGCTTCTCATCCTGAATGTAAATGCCCTTGGCACTCCCTTCAATGAGGAACCGCAGCTGCCGCACTTTGCAGTTTTCGGCCTTTGCTTCTTGTATTGCAGGCTGACTCTTCCGCCGGGAACTTTCCTGAACACTCTCCTTAAGCTTCTTGACCTTAATCTTGGCGCTGGCATACCCTCCTGGAATATATATTTATTTAAAAAGGTTAGCATAATGTCAAAATCACGTGTTTTCCCTGCATTAAAAATGATATAATGCGGATGCTGGTGATTTCCGACATGTTTAAATATAAATTCGTTAAAACATATGCCAGCAGAATGCAAGGCATGTTCAGCTCAAAAAAAGGGGTATCTCCGTTGATAGCAACAGTTCTTTTGATAGCATTTGCAGTGGCTCTTGGCTCTGTTGTCATGAACTGGGGATTGAACCTCAACCTAGGCAAATCAGCAGATATGTGCCGGAATGTTGAAATCAAGCTGAGGAATATAGATGTAAGCGAAGTTTGCTTTGGCGGCTTTGGTCCAAGCGGCTACATCAATTTCATCATAGACAACACAGGCTCGATTGACATAAGCGGACTGGCAATATGGATTGTTGGTGAAAAGAATACAAGGCTTTTTGACCTTGACAATATTTTGATTGCAAAAGGCTCCTTATATGACAAAAAAGACAAGGAAGTCACGTATGATTTCTCGGTATTTGGAAACATAAAGCAGGTGCAGTTCATACCAAAAGTCAAGTCAGGCCAGTCAACAGAAATATGCCCAAGGAATGCCATCAAGGCTGACAAGATTGGGGTTTGCGCTTAATATACTTTCATAAATTTCCTCAAGGTCATTGTGAATATTATTGATGTTATGATATAAGTTCCGAGCCATCCGAGCTTCCAGCCGAACAGGTTGAGTATTTTTTTTGGCTTGTAGTCAATCTGGATTGAGCTTATCGCCCCATTTGTTTTTTTGACCGGCTCTATGTATTTTTCAGTATTTGTTATCAGGACGCTTTTTTGCTGCTTCTCATTGTTATAAACAAACTCCAAAATGTGCTCGCCTTCTGCGCCTTTTAATGCCCATGTTGCCTTGCCATTTTCAATTTTTTTTATTTTAGTGCCAATTGCGGTTATTCCCTCAGTAACAATTGTTTCAGCGTTTCCGTCTGCATTCTTGTCAAAAAACGCGCTGACAGTGAATTCTTGCTGCGGCTTAATGCTTTCATAGGCAAATGTAGAGCTCATCCAGCCGAATATTAAGATAATTGGAATGAATGTAATCAGGGTCGGCTTGAAGGAATGCATCATGTACTTCATGTTTAATTCCATTGCCTTTTTCTGCACTTCCATTGCCTTTGCAGGGTTTCCTTTCAGCTCCTTTATCTGCTTCTGGTATTCTTTTATGTCATCTTTCAGCTTTTTCATCAAAACTTGATTAGTTGTGTATTTTGTTATGACTATTATGATGACAGAAACTAGAAATGACAGGACAATCACCACCCATAAAACAGGCAGCTTGAGCAAGGGCGCGAATATGATGTTCAGGAAATCGTAATATGCCATCTAGCCACCCATGAACTTTCTCATCATAGGGTTCATGTCCATCATGTGCTGCTTTGCTATGTCCTCATATAATCTGTAGACAATCATCACAGTAAGCAAAATTCCTGTTCCGCTGCTCAAAGCCCCTGTCAAGTCAGCCAGTGCCGCAAGAAACCCGACTGTTATGCCTCCCATTATTGTCAATGGCCATATGTACCTGTTCAATAATCTTTCAAGGACTCTTTCATCTTTTCTGAATCCGGGAATCTGCAATCCGCTTGATATCATCTGCTTCGCCTGTGATTTTGCATCCATGCCTGCTGTCTGCACCCAGAAAAAGCTGAACATCACGCTACCTATGATAAAAAACAGCATATAAACAAGAGCCTGCAGATAAGGCGAAATTCCGATAAGCAAAGTGTGCTGCTGGATTATGCTTCTTATTATGTCAGGCCCCTGCAGCCAGTAGACAAACCCTGATATTGGCTGCCCGCTTGATGCGCTGAAAGTGCCAAGCAAGGGCCATCCCACATTCTGCAGCAGCCTTCCCCAAAGCTGGAAGTTTGCAATCAATGCAGCAACCAAAATGACAGGTATGTTTGAAGTGTAGATAAATGACAAAGGCCATCTGATTCCATGGCCTCTTACCATGCCGAATGACAATGGGATTTCAACTTTCATTGACTGGGCATATACTGCAATGGCAAACACAAAGACAGTCGAGAGCAAAGCCGATACCATTATCAGCGCTGTTGTTACATCGCCGCTGACAAGGCTCTGGAAAAAAGCAGGCACCGCCCCTGATGAATAAGTTACTCCTGCCAATCCGCTTGGGCCAGGAAGCCAGTTGAATGCCTGTATGAAAAGGCTTTTGCTGACTCCTGCTGCAATGAACAGGCTTATGCCGCTTCCAAATCCCCACTTGCTTACAACCTCATCCAAAAACATGATAAGCAATCCTCCTAAAAACAGCTGGAATATCAAAATAAGCTGGAGCTGAAAATAAAAGCCCGTGCCCCTGAACTGCTCAGTGGGAGCAAGTCCTCCTAAAAACACGTATATTGCGCTTTCAAAAATAATAAAAAATAATGACAGAAATTTTTGAGTTCCCTGGAATGTTTTTTTACCTTCCGGGTTTGTCAGATCAAATTTCCATATGCCGGAGCCGTTAAGGAGCTGCAGGACTATGGACGCTGTCACTATGGGGCCTATCCCAAGCGATATCAATGAGCCGAATTCAGCTCCAAGAATTATTGACAGTGTCTCAAACCTCTGCAAAGCATTTACCCCCAATCCAAACAGAGGCAGCAAGCCCAAGACAAAGAATATGACCAAGACAATTCCTGTCCATTTCAATTTCTCGCGAAAAGAAAGGAATTTCTGAGTGGGACCTTCTATTTCCGGAAGATTTGAGATGATGGTTTTCCAAAGGGACATTTTTATCTAGATTATTGGAAAGTCCACGCTTTTTTAAAGTTATTGGAATAATTTATCCTTCCACTTCTTCTAAAATTTTTGTAATTCTTGTCTTTTGTCTCTGTAATGATTCTATTAACTCCCTATCCGTTAATCTTAACAAAAAGACAGATTTACTTTTCAAGTCCCTACGTACTTGTAGTAAAAATTTACTTTGTGCTAGGAATTCTCTAAAATAGTGAATAACATCAGATGCATCAAGTATGTTCTCGGTAAAAGATTTAAGTAAGTGAAAAACTCCATAATCTGGAGACGTTATATTTTGTCTAGTTTCAAGATTTGTGGGTTTGATTACTCCACGACTATGACTTTTTCTAACCTCATTGATTGCTACTTCTTGGAGCAACCAGATTGCAATAAGATCACACACAAATCCATCTATCAAGTTTGTCCTTTCATCTATTACCATATTGGATTTTATTCTTTCTGTATTTTGAATAATTCTTTCTAAATCTTTGTATAACATTAGAATATATTTTTTCTCGGACTTGATCTGTATTAAATGAGAGATTAATACTCCTATAGAATCAATTTCGTAATCAAAAAGCGATTCCAAGGCTTGGTCTGTTCCCTGAGTTTTATTATACCAAGATCTTAATCTCTCAAGAATATGTACTATCTTCCTAGCACTTCCTTTTATCCCTTCAAAATCTCGTTTAACTTCATCAGTCCATATATAGGATAAATCATTCTCAATATAACCGATAGCATCTTTCCAACATTGTTGTATATGAATTGATTCTTCAGATAATCTTTTAATCTCTCTTTTCTTGGACATCTACATAGAAATTCTAAATAGAAAATATAAATCTATTGTTTAGATTAAGCTCATTTTAAATTTATTGAAAATTTATTCTTTTACTCCCACTAAGCCGCTTACTTCCCCGCCTGCTTCTTTGACCTTCTCCACAGCTGTTTTAGAAGCGTAAGGCGTTTTAATCTTGAGTTTTGCGGA
>JACPMU010000039.1 GCA_016185865.1 Candidatus Woesearchaeota archaeon
ATTTAAAAGGTTTTCTGAAAGGGAATTAGTTATTCACTAAAATAATAACAAGCGGGTTACCTCAATCACTTTTCTTCAAGAGGTCGCTCTCGTTATTTTGAAATTTATCATCCTATCCAATTTTAAGACCTTTTACCCAAACTTCCCTTCCCTTGACAGGCCTTCAACAGCAAGCCTTAGCTTTTCAATGTGCCTTTCCAGGTCGTTCTTAAGCTCTTTGTACTCCTCTGCGCACAATGGGTGGCTGTCCCTCTCAGCATCCTTAATTGCATGCTTTTCGATAAAGCCGGCAATTTTCATAATCTTGTAAAGAAGCTTGGCCTTGTCATAGTTGCAGTTGCACAGCATTTCAATCACCTCTTTGCATTTATAGTAACTTTGTTTTATATAAACTTTTCCACAACATATAAATATAAGTTTAATAAAGAAATGAATAAGAGAGAATGATTAAAATAAACAAAAGCCATGCTCTGATGATTGCACTCTTGGCAGCCGCTTTGATTATGAGTGGCTGCGCAAAGCCTGAGTGCACAACAAGCGCTGACTGTACGCCAAAAACCTGCTCATTGCCAAGATGCGACAGCGGCAAATGCGCCTATTCCCCCCAATCAAGCTGCTGCGGCAACGAAGTTAAAGACGCAATAGAAAGCGGCAAGCCAGGCAACCAGTGCACCTGCCCAAGCGATTACGGAAAATGCGAGGGCAAAGCCAAGATAAAGATAGGCTCAAGGGAGGAGGATGCGCAGTATGTCAAATACTACTGCACCATTGACAATCAATGCGTGCTTGGAGTTGAAAAAAAAGATGTTGCTCCGCAGAATTTCCTGGACCTGATGAACACAGGATTCTTCAAGGCAAGCTCCGTAATCAAGTACAACAAGCCCTTTGATGCAGGAAGGGACACATTTGAATTTACAATAACCCTTGATGATTTAGGCAAGGACTTAATACTTCCAATATTCCTCACCAAGGCAAAAATACTCTACAGCAGCGAGTATGCAAGAGCAGAGCAGCTTATTGCCGAGAAAGACATCAACAGCGTGCTTAACGGTGTTGGGGACAAGTCATCAATAAGCATGCCTTTGACCTTGAGCTACAAGCCGCAGCAAGCTGAAGAAATAGGCTCAATAAGGTACAGCATTGACTACACGTACAAGAAGCAGGTGGCAAGCGGCAGAAAGCCCAGCGGCGAGAACATCTACACAAATGAGACTGTAAGGGCTACATTCACAGCGCCTGTAAAGCCAGTTTTCCTTTTCAGGAGCAGCTAAAATGCTTGGCAAAAAGGCGATAGAATTGTCGCTTAACTTTATCGTCATACTTGTGATATCCATAATAATATTCGGATTTGGAGTGAGGTTCATATCAAAGCTTTCTTCCCAGGCAACTGAGCTGCAGGAAATAACAACAGCAGAGCTTGATGAAAGGATAGGAAATCTTGTCTGCGAGGGCTCTGACAGGGTATGCATAGGCATAGACCGCAAGACAATAAGGAGGACAAAGTTTGACATCTTTGGATTAAAAATAGTCAATATACTTGAAAGCCAGAATTTTGACATAATTGTTGAAAGGCCTGTTCCAAGCGGCTACACAATAACCAAGGAAGAGATACCCACAGACAGCCTTATCTGGAATCCCAAGGAAAGAAGCGTTTTCATAGAAAAGAACGAGGAGAAAAGCCTCGGCATCGGAGTCCAGGTTCCCGCAAACATTGTTTCAGGCACTTACATTTTCAACGTCAGGATCCAGGCAGCTAACGGAGATCCATACTCAAACATTCAGAAATTATATGTTGATGTGCCTTGATTAATTTGCACAACTTATTATCTCAGCAAAGCTCTTTGCATTCAATGACGCATTCCCAACCAATCCACCGTCAATGTTCGGCATTGAAAGAAGCTCTTTTGCATTCTCAGGCTTCATACTACCACCATAAATAATTTTTATGTTTTTTGAAATGCTTTTATCGAACATTTTTTCAACAACGCCTCTTATGAATTTATGCCCTTTTTCTGCATCCTCTTTTGTCGCGGCCTTGTGGTTTGGGTTGCCCCTGCTTATCGCCCATACAGGCTCGTAGGCAATGGTAATTTTTGATATCTCATTTTTATCAATGTTTTTCAAGCAGTTTTTTAGCTGTTGCTCAATAACTTCTTTTGTTTTTCCTTGATTTTTTTGCTCTAAGTTCTCTCCTATGCACAAGATTGGCTTTAATCCGTGTTTTAATGCGGCAATTATTTTTTTGTTTACCAAAAAATCATTTTCATTAAAAATTTCCCTTCTTTCGGAATGCCCCAAAATAACATATTTACATCCTATATCCTTTAGCATTAATGGGGAGATTTCGCCTGTAAAAGCACCAGCGTCCTCAAAGTGCATGTTCTGCGCGCCTAGATTTATTTTGGAGTTTTTCAATTCTTTTGATAATGCAGCCAATGCCGTAAATGGGGGGCAAATGATAATTTCAGCATTTTTTTCATTTTTAATTATTTTTTTAAATTCTTTGACGAATGATATTGCTTCTTCTATCGTTTTGTTCATCTTCCAGTTTGCCGCTACCAGCTTTTTCATCTTAATCTTAATGTGATTTTCATTTGTTTTTATTCTTTTTGCTTTTTGGCCTGAAAACCAGAAATAAGCCAATCACTACAAGAATTGCCGACAATAAAATCACCCATTTTGATATTTTGATTCCCATGTCCATGAACAGCTGCTCAGGATACAGTCTTACAATCATTTCATTTGCAGGGTCAAATGTGTAAGTTCCCTTTTCAAAGAATATGCTGTGAAATGATTCAAATGCCGGGGAAAAATCAAAATTTATCAGAAAAAATAATGCTGCTGCAATGGCTATTGTCAAAATTCCCCCAAAAATCAGCACCTTTCCAATAAAATTTGTTATGATATTATTGATTTTCAGCGTGAATGCAGAAACAATCAGCAGTAATATGAACAAGAACACCAGAACATAAAGCACTATCGTCGAGATTTCTCTTGCGTTTCTGACATCAGCCAAATGCTGCCTTTCCCTTTCATTGAATTCCGCAGGCAGCTCATTGGTTTTTCCGGCAACAAAGCTTATCACTTTTTCATGCAGTGAGGAAATATTTCCGACATTAAATTCTGAAAATTTTTCTTTGTAAAAAACATCGTTAAATCCAATAAAATTCAGGACAAGCAGAAACAGGATAAAAGGCAGAATTAAAACCAGCAGAAATTTTGATATGTTGAGTAATCCCATATTTAATTGTCCATTACAATTACCTTCTTCTCCCCTTCAATGGCATTTTTAATGGCATCCTCGATAGTGCTGGTGCTCTTTCTTTTTTCAGTTTTTTTTGCTTCGTATTTGCTTTCGTTAAAAACCTGCTTTGCCGCCTTAAATGGGATATCTTCTTCGCTAATTTCCGGCTTCTCAGTCAGTTGTGAGCGAGTTCGCTCACTCGCATTCGACTCACCTTCAGAATCTTCGAAAATATTTGCCTTGTCTTTATCGTCTTTTTCCTTTTCATCCTGCTTCTTAATGTAATCAGAGGAAACATCCCCTTCCTTTTGGCCGTATTTCTGCTCATTGTATTTCTTGCCGTCTTTTTTTTCGCCAGGAGAAGCGCTGTATTTTGAAGAATTATATGTGCTTGAATGAATGTTCCACTTGTCCTCGTCCCACAGTTTTGCCTTGTACATTTTTGTGATATTGATTTTTTTGAAGTTAATGACCGACTTGATTTGGATTTATTGGAGGCAGTTCTCCCATCATATTTGACATCACATAGTCAGTTCCATAGTAAGTTATAAATTTTGCCACTTCAACAATACCTATCGCAGCTAAAGATGCTTGTGCTCTCTGCCAGTCCTCCTCACACAAATTTAAATATGTTGTATATATCAATAAAATATCTAATGCATTGTAAGCATGATGTCCTATAAATGCACCTACTCGCTCAGCAGTTCTTACCATGACTTCAATATTTCTTTCTGTATCACCATGTTTTATAGTTTCCCATATTTTTAGCTTCCTTAATCCTCCTATATGCCTTGTACTGGCTTCGTATTTTACAATATCCTTTAATTTTTGCACTGCTTTTGACATTTGTTTATGACGCAATCAAACCGTTCCAAACCGATTTCTTGATTTTGTAGCCCTTTCTTATAAGCAACTCAGCTTCCCTGTCGTTCTTTTCCAGCACTCTTGCCTCGAACTCAAAGTCCGGCGCTATCTCGTCCAGCTCTAAAAACGGGTTTAACTGCCTCATTCTTGCACCTCTTGCCCTTTTTAAATCTTTCGGTTTTAATCACTAAATAGTGACTACAATTAGGCCTTCGCTAATATCTGGTCTATCTTCTTTCTGAGTTCTGCTTCAGAGTACGCTCCAATAATCCTGTCCAGCTCGTTGCCTTTGCTGAATACAATCATGCAGGGTATTCCCCTTACATCAAACTGTGCTGCAATTTCCTGGTTGTCATCGACATTAAGCTTTGCAAATTTCAGTTTATTGGAGTACTCATTTGACAGCTTTTCAAGCACAGGGCTTACAATCCTGCACGGCTCACACCATGGGGCCCAGAAATCAACCAGCACAGGCATCTTGTTTTGCAGCACTTCCCTATCGAAAGTGTCTTTTGTAACATCGAGCATTTTTAGGATGATACTGCTTGTTGTTATTTAAATTTTTTGAAAATTCTGAATTTTCAAAATTCGAAAATCACGATTGATTTTCTCTATTTAGTTTTTACCTGAAGATCAGGTACCTTCTCTTATCCAGGTCCATGTCTGTAAAGGAATCGCATTCTTCTTTCAGCAAAGCCGAGCTTGATTTTCCGAATGCTATCACTTCAATCCTGCAGCCCAGCGCATGCCTTAAATGATTCAGCAGCGGCACATAGTCCCCATCGCCGCTTACAATCACAATTGTGTCAAGCTTTGGGGCAAGCTCAATTGTGTCCATAGCCAATCCTATGTCCCAGTCTCCTTTTTTCGCCCCTCCTGCAAAAATCTGCAGGTCCTTTGCCCTCACCTCAAAGCCTATTTTTTCCAATGCGTCAAAAAAATTCTGCTCCTCTTTCACATCAGCTTTTATCACATATGCTACTGCCCGTATCAGGCTCCTGTCCTTCACAGCAGCCTTTAGAATCTGCGCGAAATTTACCTTTGCATTATAAAGGTTTTTTGCGGAATAGTACATGTTCTGCACATCGACAAACACTCCAACTCTCTGGTCCTTAAAATTATAAGCCATAAAATCACCTTAATGACGGGATGTCCTCTTCGTAGCCGCAGCTTGAGCAGCATATCTTGTTATTTTTATACGACAATGCCAGCTGCCTGCACCTTGGGCATTCTTTTGCAACAGAAAACTTCCTAAGCTTCTTTTCAAATTCAGGCTCATCGTGGTTCATTCCTATTGCTCCTGTTTTGCAGCTTGTATATAAAGATTATGAATCAGGCAATAGAATTATCTTATAATCTCGTACTCTTTCACAATCACCCAGGTGAATATGAACAGTATCACAGCGCCTGCAATCATCCACGACAATCCAAGAGGAACTTCAACTGTGTACATTACATACATTCCATAGGCCATTATTCCAAACCCAAGCCAAAGGAACTTGTCAAGCACCATCTTCATGATTTCAAATTCCTGCTGCTCGCTTAGCCTTCTTTTCATCTTTTTCATATTTTATCCCCTTACAACAATAAAAAAATCTTTTTGCGCGTATGTATACTCCGGCTCTGTTACAGGAAAGTCCAAATTCAGTACATCAAATGTTAACACATACGAGCCTGATTGCACGCTTATTGGGATGCTCAGCCTTACGTTTCTCACATCAGATTCAGCAGCCCCTAGCGTATACCCATTCAGCGGCTGTCCTGATTGAAACCATGACGGGTTGTCAATGCTGAATGGAGCGCCATCCGGACCGGAAATCGGATTGAACTTCATTTTATAATTTAATGAGGTGTCTTTTTTGTTCCTTACGCCAACAGTCAGGATTGTTGAGCCCCCTTTGTCTATCACTATTTCACTTTTGGGAAAAGCAACCTTTTTATCACCAGTAATCAAGTCATCAAGAATTCTCTGCCTCACCTGCTCTGTGACATCCTCTGTTGTGCTGCTGATGTTCTTGAACATGTTTCTTATAAATCCCAATCCCAAGCCAAGAAGCGTCATTGCCAATACAACAATCACTATCGCCTGTATTGAAATTTCTAAAGAAGCCTTTTTATTAAGCATCCATACACCTCTTTTTCCGGCAAATAATGCGATAGTTTATTTTATTTGTGATACTACTTTATAAAGTTTTCTACAGCAACATTTAAAAACAGCATAAAGTTCCGGATTGGCATGGCAAGATTAAGGACTTTCACATCATACAGGAATCTTAAAAGGCCTTACACCCGCACATCAAAGTTCAAGGCAGAATCCTACATTAAAATGACCCCGAATGTAAAGATTGCAAGGTTTGACACAGGAGATTCAAGAAAAGCCTTCCAATACACCCTAAACCTTTTGTCAAAGTCAGATTTGCAGATAAGAGACAATGCGCTGGAAAGCGCCAGGCAGACTTCAAACAAGCTGCTGGAAACCTACCTTGGGTTAACCGGCTTCCATTTGAAGGTTAAAGTCTATCCTTATCATATAATGAGGGAGCACGCGCTTGCCTCAGGAGCAGGAGCTGACAGGTTCAGCTCTGGCATGGCTCATTCTTTTGGCAAGCCAGCAGGCGTTGCCGCAAGAATCAAGAAAGGCCAGTCAATCTTCCAGGTAAGCGTTGACAAGCAGAACCTGGGAGTTGCAAAGCAGGCTTTGGAAAGAGCCTCAAAAAAACTGCCTTGCGCATGCACCATCCAGGTTTCAGAGAGAAAATAATTATCCTTTAATTAATACAAAAATATATATACTTCTTTTTAACCCTAATTTTTATGGTTCTTGAGCTGCTCAACAAAATCACGACAAACAAGTACCTTCATTCGCTTATAATACTCACAATATTCTTCGCAATCTCACAGCTTTTTGTTTTCATATCCCAAAAAATAATTTTGAGGCTGACAAAAAGGACAAAAACAGAGATTGACGATTTGATTGTGGCCAAAACAAGCAAGCCAATCTCGCTCATGCTGCTTCTTATCGGAGTAAGGCTTGCAGTCATCCCGCATAAAATTAGGGCAGATATTCTTGACATAGTGGAGCATGCAATCATTTCATTGATCATGGTCATAGCCACATACATAGCAATTGCTGTCTTTAGCATTGTAATAAGCAGCTGGGGCAGAAAATTTGCCTCCAAAACAGAATCAAGAATTGATGACGAAGTTGTCAATCTTTTCCAGAAATTTGCCAGGATAACCCTCAGCTTTATAGGCTTGATTTTCATTCTTGAGGTGTGGGGCATCCAGGTAGGCCCTTTGCTTGCCAGCCTCGGGATTGCAGGGCTTGCAGTTGCATTCGCATTGCAGAGCACGCTTGGCAATATTTTCGGAGGCATCTCCTTGATTATTGACAAAAGCATAACAGTTGATGATTTCATAAAGCTTGACGATGGAACCCAAGGCTTTGTAACAGACATTGGATTAAGGAGCACCAAGGTAAAAAGCATAGATGGCGATTTGATAATATTGCCCAATGGCAAGCTTGCAGACTCAAAAATATACAACTACCACAAGCCAATGCCAACTACAAGGGTGACAGTCGAGTTTGGGGTAAAGTACGGTTCTGATGTTGAAAAAGTCAAAAAAATTGCCCTGAATGAAATAAAATCATTAAATCTCGCTTTGAAAGCCCCTGAGCCGCAGGCAATTCTTGACGAGCTTGGCGATTTTGCGCTTAGGTTTAAGGCATTTTTCTGGGTCATCTCATTTGAGAAAAAAATAGAGGCAAAGGAAGCTGCCCTGACAGCAATATACAATGCTCTTGACAAAAACAAGATAGGCATACCGTTCCCGACAAGGACAATCTATTTGAAGAATGAGAAATGAGCCTATTGCTTTTTTTACTATAGCAAATGACGCAACTTTTTAGACATAATTATGTCATTTGCTTATTACGAGAAGACAACAATTGTCTAATAACTTTTGTCTTCGAGTATAGTTACTAAATTCTGATGGATTTCGTTCCGAAAAGTAAAAAATCTGCATATCAAGGACATTGACCAATCAAATAAAAGAATAAAGGGTGAGGCAAATACATTAAGATGATTTATATTTTTTCCATTCATAAATTCCAAAACCCACACCAGCAACTCCTGCAATAAACCAAGTGAGTGAATTGGTATTGAATTGTCTGATCATTCCAACTATGGAAAAAATTGTTACACCCAAACCCACAACTATACCCATAATACCATTAATTAAATACACTGCTTTTCCCATTTTTTAGCCTCCTTTAAAAGATTGTATTAATTCTTTTATTCCGAGAATAATTCCTATCCCGCCGCCAATATAAAAAATTATATTTGGAAATGAGAATATAATAACTATGCCTAAAATTATGGCAACAATTGCCCAAATCATTTTTTTTGTGTTAACCATTTTATATTTAAATTGAAAGACATGTATTTAAATTATTCGGTTTGTCTCACTCCTTCAAAAAATATCGAAACTTTCTCAATTGAAACTAACAACTATTAAACGCCACTATTAATTTAATCATTCTTTCAATATGCCGCTTATTATTCCATAAGTCTCCGGGTATTTTTCAATATTAAGAATTTCTGTGTGCAGGCTCTCTCCAAACAATCCGCCGCAGGTGCCGTTCACATAAAATAATTTTGCATCCTTAAATTTTGCGCTTTCCGCAAGGACAACTCCATCCCCATTGCCTAGGCTCGTCTGGCAGCCCTGGCCGATTATTGAATAAATCTTGATTTTAGAGGGCTGCTTTGATATGTCATTGAGCTTGTTCATGAATAAACTGTTCTCCTGCATGTCAATGCATTCCCTGTTCTCCCCTATAATGCCGCAGTACTCACTTGCTGCTCCTGAAATGCCCTTGTTTGGAACAGCAATCATTATAAATTTTTCAATGTCATCCTCTCCAAAGATCTGGATGTACCTTCTTATAACCAACCCCCCCATTGAGTGCGCTATGATATTAACTTTCGGCTTGCTTGTCCTTTCTTTTACAATGTCAATCAGGTCCCTTAATCTTAAGGCATAAGTGTCTATGCTCTCGCTCTTGGTTGGGACAACAATATACTTGTCCTCTTTCCTGAAAGCATCATAGTAATAGCTTGCTTTTACTGTCACAGGCTTGCCAGATAATCCCCATATTCCTTTTTGCAGGGGCTCGTTCTGCGAGTACAATGAGACTATTCCTGCGTCAAGGTAGCCATCATCTTGGAGCCTTGACTGCATCTTGTTGAAGGCATCAAGCGAAAATTCAGGCGAATTGGCTTTTGCAAATGAATGGCCATGGATGAGCAAGATAGGGAATGTTTTTGGGTCATTCCTGCACGAGTCGTCATTGCAGCACGGTTTGCAGCTGTTGAAAACGCAGCATATGGGGGGATTGTCGCTTAAGCTTGTATCTATTTTTGAGGTAATATTGTAAATTATGCTTGCATTTATCGGCTTAAAGTCAAAATCCGGAAGTTCAATCCGCTTTAAATTCTGGCATTTGCTTAGCAGTTTTGATGATTCATCAGAAAGCCTTGTTTTTGACAGCAGGTACAGCGGCAGGTTTATCGACTCATTGTAATCCAGGGAAAGCATTTCAGCTTTGCTTTTTGGGAGCATTGCGCTTGCAGCCTCAATCACAAGCCGGCTTGTTTTATTTTCAGCTTTTATTTTTTCAAAAGAGTCAAGGTAAGAGCTGTTGATTTCCCTCAGCTTATTGGATTTAAAATTGTCTGCTAATGCCAAAAATTCATTGCTTGAAGGGAAGCTTATGCCGCTGCCTGAGATAAAGATTAATGTATCATTCCTTATTGTTGAATGCCTCTGCTCCAGCTCTTTCAGTGAATTGCAGCTTTGCCCCAAAAGCGCAGCATTTGGGTATTTTTCAATAAATGCTTCGGTGTTTTTAACAGCGTTAGTTATTGAAATGTTACCGTTGCAATTTTGCTTCAGGCTGCACAGCAGGTCATTTTCCATGCTAATTAAATATTCAAAATTAAAGAATAATGCTGCAGACGCATTCCTTGAATCTTCAATTATGGATTTTTGCCCTTTTGTAATATTGCCGATTTCTGCTATAAGGTCGTCATAGCTGGCAAAGGCGTTGTTTGTTATTGAGGATGCAGCATTGTTAAACCTGTTTATGTTGGCTGCAAAATCATCTGATATTTTGTTGTTGTCCAGCATAACCACAAAACCACTTAATTCATTAAAATTGCCCTTCAGAATTTTTAGCTCGGACAGCAGCCCATTATGCAATTTAACAGCATCGTCAATCTTTTTATCCAAATCATCAATTGACATTCTGATTTTTTCAATGGATTCAAAAAAGCCTGAATTGAACATCTTGCTTAGTTCAATGTAGTTTTCAACTGCCCACAGGCTTCTTAAATTTTCTATTGAAATCCTTGTTTTGTCATACTCATCATCTATGCTTATCTTGTCTTTTGCCAGGCTGTTAAGGTTGGTCTTGAAGCCCAGCTCAAAATATTTCTGGTTTAGCTGCTGGTGCAGCACATCAGCATCGCTGAGCAGTTCCAGAAGCTGTGTGACATTTTGTTTCAATTCCTTTTTGAGCTCCTTTTCAGTTTCCGTTAAGTCGTAGTCCACAGTTATGAATGAAGATCTTGACTTTTCAAGCCCTTTTGTAAGGCAGAAGAAAGAGCGCATGCTGCGGCATTTGACGTCAAAGCTGTAGATGTCCTGCCCGCTTCCAAGCCTTTTGACGCTTAGCTCGTACTCTTTTGTGAAATGCTTTCCTTTCTGGATTTCAAAATCGCCTTTGTCAATGACATTATTTATACTCTTGTCGGTGAAAGAATAAGAGCAGGCTGCTTTGCAGTATGCTGCGTTGTCAATAGACACATCAAAATTGGCTTTGCTTACATCTCCATAGTGCATTAAAAATGACTTTTGCTGCGGCGAAAGGTAGACAATCAGCTCATTCCCAAGAAAATAATTTATTTTTGGTTGGATACAACAATGGCATATATAACTAACAAAGTGGCTATTGCAATGATAAGCAACTCATATTTCTTCCAAAATGATTTTTGCTCTGGCACGATTAACTAATATTCATGGTATATTAAATAGTTTTTGGGAAAATTCAAAATCCAGAATATTTCTTTTCCATATAGCAAATAATTTTAGCCTTTCTTATTTCACCTATATCAGACCAAAAGCTTTATATATAAGTTATTTCAATCTTTTAGCTATTAATATACATTTTTGTATACCAATATAGATTAAAACGTATAAAGCATTGGGACGTAGATATAGTTATCTATTCGCCCATAATATCAAATGGCAACCGAACTCATCAGCTTAGGAATACTTTTCTTATGTGCAATAGTAGGGGGAATAATAGCATCAAGGTTTAAGCAGCCTGCTGTCTTTGGATTGCTGCTTGTAGGCGCTGTCATAGGCCCTAGCGCATTAAATCTTGTTCAGGACGGAAGCATGATAAGGATGATGGCAGAGTTTGGCGCGATTCTAATACTCTTCATAATAGGGCTTGAGTTTGATGTTTCAAAGCTCATGAAATTGGGAGCAAGGTCAATTTTAATAGGGCTCCTAAAATTTGCAATCGTGCTCTTTTTCGGCTACGAAACAACTTTGCTTTTGGGATTCAGCGCAAAGGCTGCATTATTTGTCGGAGTAATACTTTCGTTTAGCAGCACTGTTGTCATCATCAAGGTTCTTGAGCAAAAGGACATGTTCAGCAGAAGGGAAGTGCCATTGCTTGTTGCAGTGCTGATTATAGAGGATATAATTGCTGTTTTAGCGCTTACATTCTTTTCAGGCATAAAAGACTCAAGAATCGGATTTATCTCGACATTTGAGCGCATTATTTTTTCAATTGCAATACTGGTGGCTGCATACCTAATAATGATGAAAATTTTAAAGTATGGTGTGAATATAATATTGAAAAACAGCAGCGATGAGTCGGTGCTTACTTTTCTTTCATTGGGCATAGGCGCTTTATTCAGCTACTTTGCATTCTACCTTGGATTAACCCCGTCAGCAGGCGCGTTTTTGGCAGGAAGCTTGATTGCGTCGCTGCCAAACGCAAAAGAATACGGAAAAGCTATTCATCCTTATGCAATGATCTTCACGTCTATATTTTTCATATCAATGGGAACTCTGGTTAATTTCAAGTCAGTTGAGTCAAACCTTGCATTAATAGGGGCATTGATATTCACTATATTCATTTCAAGGTTCATCGCAATAGGCTTTTTGACATTTTTGCTGGCCAACTTCAAGAACGAGCAGCCGTTCTTTTCAAGCATTGCAATGATATCAGTTGGCGAGTTTTCATTGCTTGTTGCGAAGGAGAGCGAGAAATTTGGGGTAGGCATAGATCTTGTAACGATAACCGCTGCAATAATATTCATCAGCGCAATACTGATGTCAATCGGCATAAACTACAGTGAAAATCTCCACAATGCGCTTAACTCAAAGGTGCCGTTAAAAACAAAGCTGAAGCTTGAAAGAATCTCCGGCTATATGAGGAAATTCTTTGACCAGCTTGAAATAGAAAGCTTCTCCACAAAGAAGCTCCGCTCGGATTCAAAGTACACTTTAATGCTTATGGTAGTTGCACTCTTCACTTTTTTTATTTTAAGAAGAATGTCATTAATAATCGGGCATAAATACAATGTCCTTGTTTTGTATGCATTCTATGTAGTGAGCGCAGCAGTAATGATTTACCTTCTTAATCTTGTTTATAAGAGGCTCAAGGCCATTCACCATACGCTTTCAGTCATCCTGACCAATGTAGACAGCTCGAAAAACCTCAAAAAATGCACCAGAATATTAAACACTTTGTTGATTGCGCTGCTGCTGTTTTTTTCAGCCATGCTGTTTCCTTTTGCAATGTTTGCGTTTAACTTAAACACATGGGCAAATATGGC
Source organism: Candidatus Woesearchaeota archaeon (assembly GCA_016185865.1). GTDB lineage: Archaea > Nanobdellota > Nanobdellia > Woesearchaeales > GW2011-AR4. The sequence continues at coordinate 13,027 of JACPMU010000039.1, forward strand.
CCCTTTCGTATTTGTAATTGTGTCATTCTACTATCTGAAAAATCTGGTTGTTTTGATTGACGGAAGCCATCACAGCGTTTTGAGCTACAGCGCAAGCGTGGCTGCTGCTAAGTTTTAGTCAGCACAAGCTTTTTAAATACGCATTGTTTCTTTTTTCTAAATTAAAGTTTGGAGGTTTGCTATGGTTAGCTTTAAGCTGTGCATTTCGGACCCGTCCAACGGGAAGACATTTCAAAGGGAAGTCAAGGACAGTCTTGCAAGGCCTTTCATGGGCCTGAACATAGGGGAAACAATAAAAGGCGACAGCATAGAAATAAATGGGTACGAGTTCCAGATAACAGGAGGCTCTGACTATTGCGGGTTTCCGATGAGAAAAGGGATTCTTGGCTTGAGGAAAAAGATAGCAATCTACGGCGGAGTCGGCTATAGGGGGGATGCAAAAGGAATCAAAAGAAGGAAAACAGTCTGCGGGCACAAGATACATGAAAAAATATCCCAGATTAACCTAAAAGTCACAAAGCAAGGCTCTAAAAAGCTTGCTGAAATCTTCGGAGTTGCTGAAAAACCTGAAGAAAAAGCAGCGAAAGAACCAAAAAAAGACGAAGCCAAAGAGCACAAGGATGAGGAAAAAAAGCACGAAAAGCCGGCAAAAGAGCATAAAGAAGAAAAAAAAGAAGCTAAAGAGCATAAAGAGGCAAAAGAAGATAAAAAGGAATAAATATTAAATCTGAATAAAACACATTAAAATAAATTTCAAAACCAACGAGAGCGACTTTTGAATGCATTCGCGTTGAAAGTGAACCGCTTTTAATGTTTATTGCAATAATGGGCGAGGCAAAAATCATTGGCAGCAGATTTTTGCCGAGCACTAAATTTTGTGCGAAGCACAGATTAAAAATAAATTTGATACTTAAAATAAAAATTAAAACATGGCTAGAAAGAAGAAAGATGAGCAGCAATTAGAAACTTTGGAGCAGGAATTGCCAGCACAGCCTGTGCTTAACATCGGCATGGTCGGCCATGTTGACCACGGGAAAACCACTTTGCTTGAAAGGCTGAGCGGCAAGTGGACAGATACTCATTCTGAAGAATTGAAGAGGGGAATTACAATAAGGCTTGGGTACGCAGATGTCACTTTCAGGAAATGCGAGAAATGCAAGGGCGCTAATGCATACACAACAAAGGAAGAATGCCCTGTATGCAAGTCTAAAACAATTCCATTGAGAAAAGCAAGCTTTGTAGATGCTCCAGGCCATGAGTCATTGATGGCAACAATGCTTGCAGGCGCAACAATCATGGACGGGGCATTATTGCTTGTTGCAGCAAATGAGGAATGCCCGCAGCCCCAGACAAGAGAGCATTTAATGGCTTTGCAGATTATAGGCATAAAGCATGTTATTGTTGTGCAGAACAAGATAGACTTGGCAAGCGAGGAGCAGGCAATTAAAAATTATGAGCAGATAAGGGGATTTCTTAAAGGAAGCGCCTTTGAAAATGCGCCCATAATCCCAATCTCTGCCCAGCATCGCGTTGGATTGAATTTTCTTATGCAGGCAATTGACGAACAC
>JACPMU010000002.1 GCA_016185865.1 Candidatus Woesearchaeota archaeon
AGACTTATTTGCATCAACAAAACCCCTTGAGCCAACACCAGCTGGAACTATTTTAAACAAAGTATCAACTAATTCTCTTAGTTTTGGTTGGACTTCTTTGAAAGTAAGGTTTGTTGTGACTAATCTCATTCCGCAATTTATGTCAAAACCAATTCCACCTGGGCTTATAACTCCATTTTCTGCGTCAAATGCTGCAACTCCGCCAATTGGAAATCCGTAGCCCCACTTGTCTCGCTGTAGAACTAACTACATTGCGAAATGACCATCGGGCATGCAAAATGCATATTTCTGGATTCCAGGCAGGCAGGCCACATTTGTTACCTGATTAAAGACACCATCATCCATCTCTGCAAGGAGCTTTTTAGTTGCATAAATCCTTGCAGGAACTAGCATCCCTTTCTTGTAGGATGGTGGTATCTCCCAAACTACATCACTAACTTGCTTTATTTCCTTCGGTCTTTCAAATTTTTGTTGCATATTTTACCTCCTTCTTGTCAAAATTTAATTTATATTATGAAATTTTTAAATCCGCCTTCGGCATATTTTAGTGCGCCTCGGCATTCTGCTGTGGAAATTAATTTCTCCAACGCTCTTCCTCGGCGCAAATGCATTGAGGCTGCCAGCGATACATTCCTGAGCTGGGTTCCCATTATACCTTGGCATATCTTGGGAAGCGACGTTTTTGAAATTATTTTATCGTTAATGTTTTTATAATAAATTTAAATCGGTTTAAATTTTAATTGAGATAAATTTAAATATAATTCAATTAATCCGCTATAAAATGCAGGTAAAAGACCTAAAGCCAAAGCAGGGCAATGTGGATATAACAATTGATGTTGTTGATGTAGGCGAAGCAAGGGAATTCCAGAAATTCGGCAAGCCCGGAAGAGTTGCAAATGCGGTTGCAAAAGATGAAACAGGCAACATAAAGCTAACGTTATGGAATGAGGATATTGAGAAAGTAAGTGCCGGAGATAAAGTTCATTTAACCAATGGGTATGTTAATGAATGGCAGGGAGAAATGCAGCTCACAACAGGCAGGCTTGGAAAGCTTGAAATAGTGGGAAAAACTGATGCTGATTCAGGTACAGATTCCAGCAAAATAAGGACAAACATCCCAATGGAAGAAAGTGGCGAAGAGCTTAATGTTGAGGAAGAGGATATTGAAGATTCTGATGATGAAGAGATTTAAATCGAAAGTCTTTTAAATTATTATCTTGTTCTTAAAATGTTGATGGGGCGTTAGCTCAGCCTGGGACGCAGGCTTGCCTGTGCAGTAAAGAGCACACGGCTGAAGTCGGTATTTTGAGCTGCAAAGCGATGAAATGTCTGATACCGTGGTGTCGAGGATTCAAATGGAAAGCTGATTTACAGCTTGCCTGATTTTTCCTCACGCCCCACTTTTTTATTTTAAAATTTCTTTAAGAATATCGCCAGAGCATCTATTCCAAAAGTCGATGATATCTTTTGCTTGTGCAACAGAAATTCTAAATCCCCTGTAGTTTGCATCATTCCTTATTCGTTTAAATCGTGTAAGGTGGTTTAGCAGCACTTTTTCTTTGATGTCCATTTCTTTAAGTATCTCCATGCTTACTTCATGGTTTCTAGGTTCGTAACCTGATGCCCACCATTTAGAATCACCTAACTGCCTTAATGACTCGTATATTTCTCTGAATATAAGTGTTGCACTATCCTCATTCAAAGGAATGCTTTTGGCAATTTTCACATTCATTTCAGCAAATTTAATCATTGATTTTATTCTCTCTGTATCTGATTGCCTTATTCTAATTTGATCTGTATTTAACAGCATGTCAATAATTTCTTTTTTCATGGTTTAACCTCTAAAAATCCTAATAAAACAATGCCATTAGCTATATTGTTAAAAACATTTTCATCAATATTTTTTCTGTTGAATAAATGAATTTGTATCTTCCTATTTATTGCACTTTCAAATTCGGTTAGTTGATTTAATTGCAATGTTTTATATTCTTTTAATTCATCATTTTCTATTGCAATATCTATGTCTGAAGCAGATAAATCTTCTCCTTTTCTAAAACTGCCAAATAAAACAATTGATTTTGGGTTATTGAAATGCTCATTAAGAAATTCAACTAAGCCGCTTTGGTATATAAAAGAAAGATTGTATATTATCTTGCTCTTTATAAACTCCCAGCTCTGTTGACTGGCTTTTATTCTCCATATTTTGCTTAATTTAGTAATTTGAATGAGATTTATTTTATAGAATTCATCTAAAATTTCTCCAATATGCGCTTTTGCAACGCCAGCTTCTTTAGCTAGATCTGAAAGGCTGAATTCTTTATCAGGATAGGTAAACAAAACCTTTGCCACTCTTTGTCTAGCGGTTTCAATATAGAACATAAGTAACTTTTTAGGAACAATTGGTTTCATTTTGTAACATACGTTACATATTAGAACTATTTAAATCTTTTGGTTTTATATTAATTTTAACCGCTCAATGTAGCCGTCAGAATCCTTCCGGCAACAATGTTGAACATCAGCATCACGGCCCCTGAAATAAAAACATAAAGTATAGTGCTTCTTATCAGATTATTTCCGAGCTGGTACCTTTCATTCAGCTTGTCAGAGCCGTTTTCAACGCCGTTTGCAATGACTGTCAGTATGAATGTAATCTGCACAACATAAATCCCGACTATGAGCTGGAAGTAATATGTGGGAATGCCGTCGCCAAACAGCCCGAGCACGCCGATAGGCGCTGCTGCATCAGTGCCTCCGACAGATGTTGTGACCTGCTGCAGCTGGCCACCCAGCTTTCCAAGAATTGAAGTTATCATTGAGGTGATTCCGATCTTTCATTGACCTTGTGGATTTCCTTGATGTACCTTGAGACATTTGTCAATGCTTGCGCAGCAATCAAGGGCCCTTTTTTTATTGCCTGCGTCAGCACTTTCATCGAGCTTTCAATGAGATTGCTTGGAAACGAGACAAGAGCCCCATGCGCAGGGTCAAATATCGCCTTTTCAATGCTCATCCCAAGCCTTCTTAAATTGAGATTGACTAATTTGAAGAAGCTTCCTGAAACTGTCCCTTCCATAACATCAGCAACTTTTCCAACAGCGATTTCAACAGGCAGATTGTCACCCAATCTGTTGCCGAGCTGGAACAGCGCATTTGCAAACTCTAGCTCAAGCTGCTTTGCCTTTTCCCTTATCTTGATGATATTCTTTGACTTGAGCCTGTAATAAAGGCCGATTGCAACTCCAAAGCTCAGCGGAATAAAGAGGCTTGCAATTCCAGCTCCTAATCCATAAGGGCCAATCTCCTGGTTTGTTGTGGTGCTTGTCCTGTACTCCAGAAAGCAGTACCTCTGCCCACATGGATTTGTCAAATCCTGTTCTCCAAATCCAAAATCTGCAACGCCTATTGCATGGAATATCAAAGGGCTTAATCCAATCAGAAATAAAACAACTCCGATAAAAACGCTGAAAATTATGGGAGTGATCTGAAATTCCTGCTTTCCGATTTTTATTAAAACATTCCTGTATTTCTTGAGCTCAGGATTTTCCTCGGATATGTCAGTATCCCCGTAGCCTGTCGGCCTTTTTGAGAGGATGTTCTTGCCAAGATAGTAAACTACAACAGTGAGTATGACATTGTAAATGACAGCAAGATGGTACCATCTCACATTCTCCATGAAGCTGACAACCAGCGGCAGAATTACAAGCCCGAGTATCGGAAGGATTATGCCGAGCATGTGCAGCATTGTAATCGGGTTCTGCAGGTTGTGCGCGTAATGCAGCATTTTTTCATAAGTCTCGTCAAGTATTACATCCAATGACTTGTCAAGGGCATTCAGCCTTCTTGTTTCATCTCCCTCGTACAAAGAGCTCTCAATCAGATGAAATGCCTCGATAAACTCAATGTTCCACTTTTTCCATGTGTCAAGGTACATGTCAAGCGATTCCTTGACTGTTGAGAATTTTTCAGTCTCAACGTCCCAAAGCACTTTTTTCAGGTCAAGCGATAAAGGAGGGGTAAGATGCTGCGATGCAAACTCAATGGCCCTTTCCAAATTTGAAGTGTGCCTCATATAAGTTACAACATAAAAAATGCATAAAACCATCTGGTTGCTTGCCTTTAAGCGCCAGTTGTTGGCGATGAACTCAGGAGCCTTTCCAAGGGGAATGATGATGGATGCAGCCCCAATGAGGAATAACGCAACAAAAAATGTAGAATTGAATACAAGAAATGCAAACAAGGAGCCTAGCACAGCCACAACAAGCGGCATGAAAAACGAGAATGAGACAGCGCCTGCTGGCGTGATTTCAAGATGAGTTATGTCAATTGCTTCCTGCAAAACTGCAGCCTTTTTTTCGTCCGGCTTTATTTTTAATAATTTTTCGCTGAAATTGCACAATTTCTCGTAAATAGTCATGTGCCTTGGCATAAACTCTGCCTTGAACTCCTGGTACTCTACTGTTGTTTCCTTCTGAGGCTGATCTTCCAGCTTTGCGCCCAGCTCTTTCTCTATGTGCCTCTTGTAAATCTCCATCAGAGTCTGCAGCTTCTGCTTGTCTATCTCACTAGCCATGCTATAAGAATACTTCTTTCACCTCTTTTTTTTGATTATTTTTATCGATTATTGTTATATTTTTTATTGTTAATGTGAGATTGATTTGTTTATTGATATTTTAATTTCTTACACAGCGCAATAAACTTTTTGCCATTAAATTAAAAAATTTTTAAAAAAAATTGGTGCTACATCTTGCTGTGGAAGTCCATCTTCTTGACATGGCGCTTGAGCCATTCGTTCCAGTCAAACAAAATTCTTTTTGAATCCAAAGTCCCTATTTCGTCCTTTATTTTTTCAGATATCTTGTGAAACTGGTCATTGCTTTGTATCACAAAATCCGCTTCCAATAATCCCAAGTTGCTTGTCTTGTTTGCAAAATCAACAAGGTTTTCCTTTATTTTTGCCCTCAGCATTATGTTGTCCCAGACAGCATCCCAGTCGCCGGCCCATTCCTTTACATTGCCTGCAATAGCCTTCAGAATTTCCGAATCTCCGTTTATCAAGTCTTCGCTTGCCTCAAGCTCGTCTTTTTTGGAATTGTACTTCATCAAATCAACAAAGCCCTTCTCCACAAGAGGATCCTGCTCCCACTGCTTCCTCACCTCTGTTATTTGAGTAATTCTTCTCCATCTGTGCAAACCATCAGCGCTTCTTACAGGGTTTGCAACAACAACAACATCTGTTGCCTTGAAGCTTGTCCTTGGCACTCCCAGGTCATTCACAACCCTGTCGAAAACTCCATATGGTGAATCACCATGAATAGTGCCTGCAACTACGTTTGCCAGTGCCCCAACCCTCATTGCCTCATACAAAGCCAATGCTTCCTTGCTTCTTATTTCTCCAATTATCAGGGCAGAATCTCCCATTCTTAGCGTTGTCCTTATGCCTTCGTCTGCTGGCACCTCGCTTGAGCCTTTTGACAGCGCAGCAGCCACCTTCATTGACTGAATGTTGTATCCAAGTTTCCTTAGCGAGCCTGTAGGCAATTCTAAAGTGTCTTCTATTGTGATTACACGATACTTTCTCATTAGCCTGCTGCCAATGGGTTCATCATCTTGTTTTGTATGAACAAAGGCAAAGTCCATGGCTTGTCGCGATGCCTTCTGAAAGCAAATGCCAGTCCGCTGGGATTCAAGGGAGGTGCAACAACTGCAATTCTTGAGTTTGCGCCGGGAATGCTTAATTCTGTGTCAAGAATCGGGTTTGCTTCATCCAATGGCCTTCCGGAAAGCAGTCTAAGCTTGGACGCCCATGAATCGGCCTCAGGTGTTGTCGGAATGATGTTTGTCTTGCAGTCCGCATAATCCTGATGCACTATGAACATAGGCATCTCTCCCAATGGCGAGTTTATCGTGATGTCCTGCACCTTCTCATCCTGCAAAAGCACTTCAATTAATCCAAAGCCGACAGTGTATCTTATCAGTATTTTTGTCATTTCATCAATTTCAGAAGAGGTCACTCTCAGGTTCCTGTAGTTGACAAGCTCCTCAATCAGGTCAGAGCCTATGTTGTAGAAAACCTGCCGCATTCTTTCAGGGTCGATAAACTCTTGTCTTGTTGGTTTGTGCTCCGACATTATCTTTCTTGCAGTGTCAAGGATTTCGTATTTCTCCTCGCTCAGCTTGAACTCCGGCGGCATTAAATGGTAAAGATACTGCACATTGTCAGGCAATTCAAAGATTGTTACTTCTGTGTTCTTGCCAATCTCGTAGCTGTCAATTTCCTCGCCTTCAGCGGGAAAAGTTGCCATGAGCTTTGTGAACATAAAATCCGGCCTTATATCTGGAGTGAGTATTCTTCTGTAGACAGAGCGCTCGTTGAGCTTGTACCCTTCCACATACTGATTTGCAGCATCAATGAGCTTTGTCTTTTCCATCAGGGACATAAGATACTGCAGAACCGAAACATATTTCTGCGCGCATTTGATGTAGTTTTGGTCAACGGTCCTGTCCATCCTTATTCTCTCGTCTCTTACTGTCCTTTTCAATTCCACATATGCCCCAATTGGATCTCTTTTCAGCAAATCAGCTATGATGTTTTGAATATTAGCGTACCAGTGCGCAGCCCATCTTGTGCATTTTGGGTCAGCCAGTAAATTCCCGTAACCAAACACGTCTCTTCGCTTTGTCAGCTGGGAATATAGCTTGGCTATTTCCTGCACCATGAAAGTCTGATTGTAGTCATACTCGTAGTTTCTCTTTTGCAGATAGACTATTTTTGTCACTATTCCTGCTTCCACAAGAATGTCAACAGTCCTTGACATGCACACTGGATCATCCTCAAGGGAAGGGATATGCGGATACTGCTCTAAGTCAATCATGAGAATTATCTCTTCGCCTTCCCTTATGACATCATAAGTGAAGGGCTTTTTTGTCTCTCCGAACAATGCCACTTTATATTCACCTCTTTTTTTGAGTTTATTTTATTGATGTTATTTATTTTTTCAATCCGCCCTGCAATTCTTGTGCTCGGCAAAATTTTCTCTGCCAGTCAATTTTGCCTCGCCCATTTATGCATTAAACATTAAAAACGGGTTACCTCAAACACTTTCCTGTAAGATGTCGCAAATCGAAGATTTGCGAGCATGATCGGAAATGCAAAGCATTTACCGACAGGTCGTTCTCGTATTTTTTTGAAATGTTTTTGTCTTTTATTGAAATTGTGTTTTTAGTTAATGTTTTATTCAATTTTAATATCCTCTTACTTATTTTTTGACTGACTTAAGCATCTCAATTGCAGCCTCTATCAAATGCGACTTGTTCCTGTACTTTTTAGTGCCTGCAACCTCTTTTTCAATCCAGTTTACCAGAGCTTCATCGATTGTGGCGCTTATCGGCTTTTTCATCGGCAAAACTTTATATTATAATATATATTTTATAATATTTTCTATAGATTATGTTATTTTATAATATACCGGTATTTAAAGGTTGCGGTTCGATATGAAAATCATTGCGGCAAATAACAAAGTTTAAATAATTAGCAGTATAAAAATCGGTAAAATGCCAGCACAGGAAACAGTTTTGCCCCCTCCGCCGCCAAAAAAGCATGAGAGCTTTATGAAATTCGGGCATGCACAGCAGCAGGAGCCATCCCCTGACTTCAGCGGCATAACAACTGATGTCAACACATTAAGCAGGCGCCTGAGGCTTCTTGAGGAGGGCTTCACAAACCTAAGGAGATTCTTCCAGGTCACGGAAGAAAACATGATAGCGAAGAACAAGCACTTCTCGGCTGAAATAAAGACAGTAGCCAGCGACATCAATGAAATAAGGAAGGAAATCCAGGAATTGAAGGACAGGCTGATCCTTGTAATAAGGGAATTGCAGTCAGTTGCAAGAAAGGAGGAAGTCAAGGTGCTTGAGAGGTACATAAACATGTGGAACCCAATCAGATTTGTAACCCAAAATGAAGTTGAGCAGATCATCAATGAAGTTCTTGACAAAAAACAGCAATAGAAAGGTTTAAATATGCTTGTTGAAAGTAGAGTTCTGAAAGAGAGGTGCATTAATGGCTTTCTTTAAGTCAAAGAAAAGGAGAGAGGAAACTTTAGACATGCCAATGCCATCTCCTGAAATGCAGGCTCCGCAGCCTCAGGCATCTCCTGTTGAGCAGGTTCTCATGATGAAGCAGCAAGGCTACACAAACTTCTCATGATGAAGCAGCAAGGCTACACAAACAACCAGATTGTCCAAACCCTGCAAAGCCAGGGCTACAACACTTCCCAGATTTTCGACGCAATAAACCAGGCTGGGCTGAGAGGAGGATTTGAAGCAGGGCCTGAGCCGGAAAATCCGGAAATTGGGATGGAGGAATACGGACAGAGCTATGAGCAACCTTACCAGCAGCAGGTCCAGTCATTCCAGGCTCCAAGGGAAATCCAGCCTCCCACTTCAATAGACGAGGAAAGAATCCAGGAGGTTGCTGAAGCAATCATTGATGAAAAATGGGAGGAGCTTGCAAAGGACATCAGGAAAGTGATTGAATGGAAGGAAAAAAGCGATGACAGGCTGGCAAAGCTTGAGCAGCAGGTCATTGACATGAGGCTGAGCATTGATTCGCTTACAAAAAGCATAATGGTAAAGATTTCCTCCTATGACCAGAACATTGTTGATGTCGGCACAGAAGTCAAGGCAATGGAAAAAGTTTTCCAGAAAGTCCTTCCTACATTAACAGAAAGCGTCAACAAGCTCGACAGGATGACCAAGGGGTATAAGGAGCCGGGGAAGAAATAAGTTAAATTTTATTTTATTTTGCGGGTTTTAATTGTGCTTTTGCTTCTTCAATGAATGCTCTAAGAATTTCAGAGCCTTTAGTAAAGTTTGGATCGCTGCGTAGAGACACAAATTTATTGGGATTATCAGGCTCTCTCAATTTTTTAATAGTTACTGTATATATGGTATAAAGCGTTTGATCACTTACTGCTGATCCTGAATCCCTGTATTTCTCTATACAATAATTTTCAGATAAAACATCTTTACTGTTAGGCACAGAATAATCATTGACTCTTATGTCCCCATCAACATGTTTTGAAGCAAGCTGTGTTAGAAAACGTGCAACTTTGCCTATATCATCCTTAGGTGCTGCTCGGTCAATGGGAACTCGCACAAAATCACCGATATTTGGGTCTACGATATATTCAATCCCCTTAACATCTACACTTGCAGGTAATAATCCAACATATTCTGTTACCTGTACCATTTAAATTTCACCCACTAAAAATTTCCACAATAATTAGCTTCTCCCAGCCAGCAAAGCGATAGTGAAAACAGCTATCGCAAGTATCAAAACAGTGCCGATAAAAGCAGGATGGAAAATAAGGTTTATTGTCTTTGAAAGGTCTTTTTGCGTTTCCGAGGGGACATTCACATTTTCCCTTATTTTTATGCCTGCTGTGATGACCAAAATCAATATTATGATTATTATGAAAACTCCCCTCATGGCAGGAAACGCCTCTATGTCCCCCCCGAGCATTTTTGTCGCTACCGATATCAGCACAATAAAAACCAGCATGACTGCAATGAAAGGCGCGGTGCTTGCAACTATATCTGTTGCAATCGGCGATATCAAGACAAATATTGCAATCAATAAGCTGACAAGTGCATGAATAAACTTGTTGTCGCCTAAAATCTTTGCCCACAGCAATACAGCATATCCCCCCACCCACACAAAGAGAAAAACAAAAATGCTCGAGAAATGCTCCAAGCCTGTCACATCAAGAAATGTTGCCATCTTTCATTACTTCTTTCCGAAAAGCTTGCTGAAGTCCATGCCCAGCCTGTTAAGGATTGTCCGGTCCTCCCTTTCCTTTGAGTCGCTTGTGATCCACGCAATGATTATCCCAAACACAAGGAGCATGACGAAAATAGCAACTCCTTCTGTGCCGAAAAAATTTTCCAGTGTTGTGCCGAAGCCGCTGTCCCACCATCCGGCAGCCCCTCCGAAAATCAATACGATAATGATCGCTGAAGCAAGCGTAAGCAGGAAACCTTCCGGTCACGTGAGGTATGACAACAAGCAATCCTACAATGACTGCCACAACAACATTAAGGTTTTTCTTGGTTTCCCCAAGTATCCTTGTTTTCTGCAAAACAGCATAGACAATGACAAAAATCAGCAGGAATGGAAGAAGTACATCTGTCAGTCCCCATCCTTCCAAAGTATCAACAAAACCCTCAAGCTGAAAGGCCCGAGCAGCCATATTATCACCTTTAATTTTTTATTTTTATACGAGTATATAAAGTTTATGAATGTTTTGCCTCTTTTGAAGGCTCCCTGACAGCATACACAACAAACAACACGATTAATGCAAGCAGAATGACTGCTCCTGCCAATTCATCATTTCCCGAGCCTGTGAAGTCCCCTAATCTTTCAAGCCATGTCCTTCCGTCAGGGCCTTTGATTGCATCAAGGAAAATACCCATGATGGCTATGAACACTATAACCATAAACACAACCTTCCAGCCTCCTTCAAGGAACACAGGCTCGCCTTCCTTGTAAAAAGAGCCCACTAAAAGCAGGAATAAGACAGATAAAAACAGGACTACAACGGCATTTGCCGAGACTGTTGTTATGATTTCAACTAATTGCGATGATGCAACAACCAAAAATGCCATTACAAAAGATGCAATTGCATTAAGGTTCTTTTTGGTGTATCTCTTGCCTTCTATGTCCTCTGTGCCAAGCACCTTTGTCTTCTCAAGTATTGCAAAAACAATAGTGAAAACAAGCAGGAAAGGAAGGACAACATCAAATAGTCCTATGCTGTCAAAAAATTCTATAACTTCCCTGAAAGGAGTAGCCATGAGGTTTTTAAGTCCAATATATCTATTTAAACTTTTCGGAAACCTTTATAAACAAAATATAAACCTTAAGACCTTATGCTTAACAAAAACGAATTCGGGAAAATAAGGCAGGAGATGCACAATCTGGACTTGAAAAGGGAAGCCATAATCCAGACTTCAAGAGAAATAATAACCATTTCAAAGCAGATAATCTATGCTGCCCAGAGGAATGACCTGAAGGAAGCTGAATCCGCGATAAAATCAATAAAAGGCAAGATTAAAAAATTAAAAAAAATCAACACCGCAACAGACACCAACATCAATTCTGTTGCATTCCAGGAGTATGTTGAGGCAATTGCCTTCTACGAATTTGTCAAAAATGGCAAAATTCCGACAAGGGCAGGCCTTGGAGTTTCTGCTGAAGACTACTTAAGCGGGCTTTGCGACTTGACAGGCGAGCTTGTAAGGAAAGCAATCTATGATGTCATCCATAAAAAATTTGACGAGGCTTCCAAAATAAAGGAATTGGTGCATGACATTTACGGTGAGTTCCTGAAGCTGCACTTGAGAAACGGCGAGTTAAGAAAAAAATCAGATTCCATTAAATGGAACCTCAAGAAGCTGGAAGAGGTCATGTATGACATTTCCATGAAAGGAAGGCATTAAAATGTGGATAAATGCCAAATTGGCAAGCATTATTCCTGTTTTTGGATTGGCTGGCGCTTTAGTTTCTCCTGTTACAATAGATGACAAGCCGAGAAGCTGTGCAGATTTCGGAATTCCAAACTTTGAAAGAATGACTCCATTTTTGGTTAAGGATGACAATCAGAATATAAAGTCTGGAAAGAGTCCGGTAACTACAAAAAAATACAAAATAGGCGATTTAGAAATAACTACAACAGGCACGCCATCTGCAGCTGAATGGCTGCTTATTCAAAGATCATCCGGTCAAAAAGAAAAATATCTTTACCTTGGGAATAATAGCTGTGAAAGAGCCTATTAGTTAAGTTTATTTTCTCCAATAATTTTAAATACCTTCTATAAATCCGTTGCTGTATGAAACGAACGCATACCTGCGGCGAATTGGCAGAAAAGGATGTCAATAAAAAAGTGACTTTGTGCGGCTGGTGCTCCACAAGAAGAGACCATGGGGGTGTCATTTTTATCGACTTGAGGGACAGGTACGGAATCACTCAAATTGTTTTTGACCCTTCTTTCAATCCTGAATCGCACAAAACAGCTGAAAAGCTCGGAAGGGAGGATGTTATACAAATAAAGGGCATAGTAAAGCAAAGGAAAAAAGGCATGGAAAACCCGAAGATGCACACAGGCTCCATTGAAGTTTTTGCGGAGCATATTGAGGTTTTGAGCGAAGCTGCTGTTCCCCCAATTGAAGTTGATGAAAGAATTCTCGCGCATGAAGACACACGATTAAAGTACAGGTACCTTGACTTGAGAAAGCAAAACATGCAGCACAACATTGCAACAAGGCACAAAGCTGCAAAAGCTGTCCGCGACTATTTTGACAGCCTGAACTTTTTGGAGATTGAAACTCCTATTCTGACAAAAAGCACTCCTGAAGGGGCTAGAGATTATCTTGTGCCGTCAAGGATAAGCCCCGGCAGGTTTTATGCGCTGCCGCAAAGCCCGCAGATTTTCAAGCAGCTTCTCATGGTTTCAGGATTTGACCGCTATTTCCAAATTGCAAAATGCTTCAGGGATGAAGACTTAAGAGCAGACCGGCAGCCTGAATTCACTCAAATTGATGTTGAGATGAGCTTTGTCGATGAGGATGATGTGATTCATGTTATCGAGGGTATGCTCAAGCACGTATTCAGGATTGTCCTAAATAAAGACCTCAAAATTCCGTTTCCAAGGCTGGCTTTTGAAGAAGCGATTAATAAATACGGGCTTGACAGGCCTGATACAAGGTTTGAGATGAATTTGGCTGATGTCACAGAAATTGCCAGGCACTCGAACTTTGAAGTTTTTACAAAAGCCATAAAACAAAATGGAATTGTAAAGTGCATAAATGCAAAAGGATGTTCTTCATTTAGCAGGACAGTCATTGAGGAGCTTACAGCATTTGTTGCAATCTACGGCTCAAAAGGGCTTGCTTGGATGAAAGTAACCGATAAAGGACTTGAAAGCTCAATAGTGAAGTTTTTTGACGAAAAAATACAAAAGGAACTGATTAAGGCAGCGGATGCAAAGAAAGATGACTTGCTGCTTTTTGTTGGGGATGCAAGCCACGAGATTGTAAACACAGCTCTTGGCAACTTAAGGATTGAACTGGCAAGAAGGCTGAAGCTTCTGGATCAAAATCATTTTAATTTTGTGTGGATTGTTGACTTTCCTTTCTTCAAAAAGGATGATTATGACAGCTGGACCTTTACCCACAATCCTTTCTCTGCGCCAAAGCCAAGCCACATGGAATGGCTGATGAAAAAGCAGAATATTGGAAAAATATTGACAACACAATATGATGTAGTGCTGAATGGCGTGGAAATTGGAGGTGGCAGCATAAGAAACCACAAGCCTGAAGCGCTTCAAAAAGTATTCGAAATAATGGGGTACAGCAACGAGGAGATTGAGCAGAAATTCGGGCA
>JACPMU010000027.1 GCA_016185865.1 Candidatus Woesearchaeota archaeon
ATGCCATAGAAAACTGCGCAAAGGCGCTGAATCCAGGGGGATTTCTTGTGTCATACAGCCCTTCTGTTCCGCAGGTTGCTGATTTTGTCAATGCCTTGAGAAAAAATGAGCGCTTTGTTTACCTCAAAAGCGTTGAAATCACAGAAAGGGAATGGGAAGTTGAGGAAAGGAGAGTCAGGCCAAAAAGCAGCGGCCTTGGGCATTCAGGATTCCTGAGCTTTGCAAGAAAGGTGCAGTAAAAATGCTTTTCAGGCAAATTGCAGTAGGCCCAATGCAGAACTTCAGCTACATAATAGGCGATGAAAAATCAAAAGAGGCTGCTGTGGTTGATGCAGGCTGGGAAACTGACAAATTAATAGGGATTGCAGATAAAGAAAAGCTAAACATCAATAAAATAATTTTGACGCATTCCCATTATGACCATATCCAAAAAACTGACGAGCTTGCGTCAAAGACAAATTCATCAGTATATTTTCATGAAGATGATTCCAATGAAATCAAAAAATCAATAAAAAATCCCAACATCAAAATACATAAACTGAAAAACAATGATGAAATCAGCATTGGAAAGATAAAAATAAAAGTTATCCATACGCCTGGGCATTCTCCTGGCGCAGTCTGCCTTCTTTTTGAAAACAAGCTGATAACAGGAGACACATTGTTTGTCAATGCAATCGGAAGAACGGATTTGGCAGGAGGGGATTCTTTAAAATTGTTTGAAAGCCTGCAGAAACTGAAAAAATTAAAAGATGATGTTGAGGTTTATCCAGGGCATGATTACGGGGAAATTCCGTTTTCAACAATCGGCGGGGAGAAAAAAACAAATCCTTACTTTAAATGCGATACGGATGTTTTAATCAAAAAACATGCTATAGACATACTCATCCTTATTTTTGTAATAATGTGATTTTAGTGTTGTTTCATGCCTGAACCCCAGCTTTTCATAGAATTTATGGGCCCTTGTGTTGTCTGCATGCGTCAACAAGTACAATTTTCTCAGCTTTGACTTGTTTTTTTTATAGAATGATTTTGCATCTTTTATCAATGCGCTGAATAACTGCTTTGAAACTCCTTTCCCCCTGTACTCTGGCAGCACAGCAATCCTGTCAAGCTCGCACAGCTGGTGCTTTGGCAATCCATGCATAACCCATGTAACAATCCCGATTATTTTTTCCTTTTCTTCAGCAACAATGTAATGATGCGATTTTTTTATTTCGTTTTTAAAAACTTCAATGCCTTCTTTCAAATTCCTGATGTTATAGCTCTGAACAAGGACGTTTGCTATTCCTTTTGAATCTTTTAAAGCAGCTTTGCGTATTTTCATATGATTACATTAGTATGCGGGGCACCCATTATGGCATACAGTGCATGGGTATTTGAACGTGAGCTTGCGAGTGAGATAAGCGAGCGAAAGCGAACTTTCGCATTCCACTCTCGCAAGCAACTCGCTGATTTTTAAAGTTATTTTAACTAAAAAATTTCAAATCCATCTCCTGACTTTTTTCTTGTATGCAATGTACTTTTTGCCGAAAATGCTTTCAAGCAATTTTTCCTCCCTAGGCACATAAAAGAAGTTAGTCGCTATGAAAAATATGATTGGAGATATAAAAGCAAGCAAATTGCCTATGTAAACAGCAACTCCGGTCAATGCCGTTGCGACCCCAAGATACATGGGATTTCTTGTGAAAGTGTAAGGTCCTGACATAACAACAAACGTTGGCTTTTGCCCTGGCATTATAGGCGTTTTGTTCTTCTTGAACAAATAAAAAGAAGAGAATGTCATTGACAACCCCAATATAAAAATCAATATTCCAACATATCTATATAATCCAAAAATGAACCTGTATTGCTGGAACCAATAATCAAGCAGCAATGCCAAAGCTAATGCTGAAAGAGCTATATGCGGCGGCTTAATCATCATTTTAATCACCTTTTTGTTAAAACTTAATATTTAAACTTTTAAATATATATTTTTTACTATTCAACTACAACAGATTTCGCAAGGTTTCTCGGCTTGTCAATGTCCCTTCCGAGCTTGTCTGCAATGTGGTAAGCAAGCAGCTGCAAAGGCACAGCAGCCAGTATCGAGCTCAAAGTATATAATGTTTTTGGAATGAATATTGTATGCTTAGCTTTTTTCGGAATGAGCTTGTCATCCTCGCTTGCTATTGCTATTATTATGCCGCCTCTTGCCTTCACTTCCTCTATGTTGCCAAGAACTTTTTTATAAGTATAAACATCATGAGGAGCAATGACAACAACAGGCATGTTTTTGTCGATTAATGCTATAGGCCCGTGCTTCATCTCGGCTGCAGGATACCCTTCAGCATGTATGTAGCTGACTTCCTTTAGTTTCAGTGCACCCTCCAGCGCGATTGGGAAGTTTATCCCCCTTCCAAGGTATATTGAATTGAGTTTGTTGTAGTAAAGCTCCGCGCATTCCAGTATTTCATCATCCTCGTCAAGAACAGTCTGCAGCTGCAATGGGATTTTTCTTATGCCATCTATCATGCCCTTGATTTGCTCTTGGTTTAGTGTTTTTTTTAATTTTGATAATAGTATTGTAAATAAATATAAAACGGCTAATTGTGTTGTGAATGCCTTTGTCGAAGCAACCCCTATTTCAGGGCCTGCCCTTGTGTAGATTACTCCATCGGAGATTCTTGTTATTGAGGAGCCCATTACGTTGCATATGCTCAATGTCTTCACGCCATACTTCTTTGCCTCTTTCAATGCCGCTATAGTGTCTGCTGTCTCTCCTGACTGGGAAATTGCAATGACCAATGTGTTTTTGCCCATCAAGGGATGCCTGTACCTGAACTCAGAAGCATATTCAACCTCTGTCGGTATCTTGGCAAGCTCCTCAAGCATAAACTCCCCTGTTAATGCAGCATGCCATGAAGTGCCGCAGGCAACAATAACTATCCTATTTATTTTTTTCAGATAATCGTCGCTTAGCCCAAATTCTTTTTCGAACACAACATGGCTGTTTTGTATCCTTTCATTTAGAGTGTCTGCTATCGCCCTTGGCTGCTCGTGGATTTCTTTCAGCATGAAATGCTTGTATCCTTCTTTTTTAGCGGCTTCCGCGCTCCATTTTATTGTGTGGATTTTTTTTGGTTTTTGCTTTCCGCTTATGTCAAATATCTTATGGCTGTTTCTTGTCAGCACAGCTATTTCCCTGTCGTCCAGATAAATGATTTTGTTTGTATGGCTCAAAATTGAAGGCACGTCGCTTGCAATAAAATTTTCATTTTTTCCGATGCCGATTATCAGCGGGCTTTCGTTTCTTGCAGCAATAAGCTTTCCAGGCTCGTCTGCAAACAATATCCCAAGCGCATAGCTTCCCTCTATCCTGCTTAAAGCAAGCCTTACAGCTTCCTCAATTCTGCTGTTTTTCAGGTTGTCTTCAATCAAATGGGCTATAACCTCTGTGTCGGTTTGAGAGCAAAACTTATGCCCCTTTTTTATCAGCTCGTCCTTAAGCTCGGAATAATTTTCTATAATGCCGTTGTGCACAACACTTACCTTGTTTTTGCAGTCAACATGCGGATGCGCGTTTTTTTCTGTCACCCTTCCATGGGTGCTCCACCTGCAGTGCCCTATTCCGATGTTTCCTTTTAATTTTGAGAAATCAACTTTCTTGTGCACTTCCTCAAGCTTTCCAACGCCCTTCTTGATGTTAAGGTTGCTGCCATTTATAAAGCACATGCCAACAGAATCATAGCCCCTGTACTCCAGATTGGACAATCCGTTAAACAGCTTTTCATTGACATTGCTGCCTGATACAACTCCCACTATGCCGCACATTTTTTTGTTGATTTATTTTAAATTATTAAAAAACAGCAAGCGCATCCCAAAAGAGGAGTAAACAAGCGAGAGCTCACGAAAGATTCGTTCGCTCAGCTCGCTGGAATGCACTTGGAGTTTAGATGAGATTTCCATAAAGCATGAAAGTGCAGCTTATTTATATACCTTATTAAAAAAATTTTAGGAGTATTATAAAAAAAGTTTTAATACTTTCTTTGCTGTTCAGCAAGGCGCAGGCTTGCCATAGCAAGATATGGGCGAATAAGCGGATATTCTCCTAACACCTCCCTAAATTGTCTTAAAACCTCATTCCGATGGAAAATTGATTTACCGCTCATTTGGTAATTCATTTTGCGAGACCTAATATTGACTCTTTCTAGAACTTTGAGATATTCTTCATCAGTAATTGACTTTCTTCTTTTCTGCTCGTCCAAAACATGCAAAAAAGCCTTATACAGTCTTTTTGAGCCAAAAAGCAAATAGCTGGTATCTTCCAAACCAATAGCTATTGAATCCAAAGTGTCAAGCTCTTCTGAAATGTATGTAACTGCATTAATAGTTCCTACTCCCAGTACATCTGGTCTTATCCTTAAGGTCATGAAGTATTCAGCTATCAAGCGAATAAACAGAGGATGTGCAATCTCATAGACAACGTGTATTTCCCCTGAATTTGGCTGGTTTCCATCTGCAGAATCGATTCTGTGAATATAACCGCTCACAAACTTTGGAGTTCTGCCATCAAGCGCTGTAAGCAACCTGCCTTTAATCAGTTCATTAAACCTTTCTTCTGTCAGGATTTCCAGCGACATGTACAATGGTTATGAATATGTCTTTTTAAACCTTTTAAAGCCAAAACCATTCACAAACACTAAATCTATAACACCATTAAAAAAATATTTATAGTAGTTCATCTTTCTAACTGTTATGTTTATCATAGACAAGCAGAAGAATGAAGTTTACTCGCTGCCTGCAAAGGAAATAAAGGCAGAAGACGCAAACTCGCTAAGCTCTGAACTGGCGCAGAAGATACTTCATCTACTTGCAAAAGAGGCAGTGTACCCCATAGACATAGCAAAGTCGCTTAAAGTGCATGAGCAGAAAATATACTACCATATAAGAAACCTTGAGAAAGCCGGCATTGTAAAAGTTGTAAAAAAAGAGACAAAACATGGAGCAACAGCCAATTTCTACGCTTTGACAGAGCCTGCTTTTGTTGTCAAATTCAAAAATTTTGAAAGCACAAGCAAAATTGCCCAGATAAGAAACGAGTCAGAGTTTCTGGAGCCTTTAATCAAAGACGGCCAATTAGATGCCTTGATTATTGTAGGCTCTCCTGATCCCCATGGTCCTGACAAGGCAAGAAGCAGGGATGGCTACTATGGAATGGACCTTGCATTATTTCTGGGCACTTTTCTTAATTATGTTCCGAAATTCAATGTAAAGCTCGACACGGAAATAAGGGATGAGGACCTGCAGAACAATCTGATTCTGATTGGGGGCCCTGTTGTCAACAAGGTTGTGGAAAAAGCAAATCCAAAACTGCCGATAAGGTTTGAAGATGGAAATATTAAATCAACAGTATCAAATGAAACCTATCCCCAGGATGAATGCGGCCTGATTGTAAAGGCAAAAAGCCCTTTCAGCAGGGACAAATACATTCTTGTTGTTGCAGGCAAAAGGTTTTCTGGCACAAGGGCAGCAATAATAGCGTTTTTAAAGGATTTCAAGAAAATAACAAATGGCAATATTCATAACCCAAGCATCAAGGCTAATGTTGTTGAAGGCATTGACTTGGATTCTGACGGAATAATTGACGACATTGAGTTCAGGGAATGAAATGTACAGATGTTCATGGTGCGGAAGCAGCAGATTGATGACAGATTATCATGACAAGGAATGGGGTATTCCTTTGCACAATGATAAAAAGCTGTTTGAATTTCTGATTCTTGAAGGCGCTCAGGCAGGATTGAGCTGGCAGACCATCTTAAACAGAAGGGAAAATTACAGAAAGGCATTTGACAACTTTGATCCAAGGAAAATAGCAGGATACACTCAAAAAGACACAAGCAG
>JACPMU010000028.1 GCA_016185865.1 Candidatus Woesearchaeota archaeon
TTTAATAATTTATTTTGATAATGTTAAAAAAGATTGATTATTATGTCATATATCGCCTCTTCTTTTTATATAAAAAAATTCAGTGAGCATAAATAAGAACACTAAGCCAAGAATTACCAGTTCAAGATTAAAGTCGTGCTCGGCACTTTCTCTTGATAACAATCTTTCTCTTTCTTTTAGGCTTTCAACCTTTGATGGCAAACCAATGTCAGACTCTTTCTCATCAAGAAGGTTGACTGCAAATTTCTTGCCGTCGAACTCGTAAATTCCTGTTTCATCCATCAAAAGCTTCGAGGTTGTAAGGCTTGATGATGGAGTTTTGACTTTCTGCTCGTTTATCGTAACAATCTTTCCTGTTTTCAGGTTGAAGTCCCTTATGTCCTCTGTCCCAATCATGAAATTTATTAACGAGCTCCAGAAAATCGGATAGCCTGGCAATGTCTTGAAGTCGCTTGTCGCGTCCAAAATGCCGTAATAGGCAACCTTGCCTTTTTCCCTTTCGCCGTAAACAATCAATGGAGTTTTGTCGTCAGCGGATGCAAAAGTTATTGTGCCTTTTTTTGCCTCTGCCCCGAAATAAGAGGCTGTTGTTGTAAAGCATCTTTCCTTCTCGAACTGCTTTGTTATCTGGTTTATTGTTTCAACGCATATCTTGGTTGCTTTGTTTATCTTATTCTTCAGCTCAACCGGAAGCAAATTTCCTGTGTTAATCTCTTTTGAGTCTTCCTGCACGGCTATTATCGCATTGCCGCCTTTCTCAACATAATCCTCAATGTCCTCGAATGTGCCCGGCACAATCCCGTCCCTTTTGTTCACGTTGTTTATTTTGTAGACTATTATCACATCGTGCTTGTAAGGCTCAATCTTCTCTTTCTTTGTGTTTATCGTGAGCACAGGGGGATTCACAACATCTAATTCCACATCCTTTGCAGCGCCAAGCGCAAGCTCAAGATTGCTTGACTTTTCATTTGTTATCAGCAAAACTGAATTTTTAATTTTTGGCGGAGTGGCAATAAAACCAACATCATCAGCTTCTAGGTCGTCTTTTGGCTCAAGCTCAACTTTTGAAATGCCTGCAGGAGTGTCAAAAACAAAGTTTTCAACCGAATTAGCGGCAATAGTCACTTTTGTCTGTGTTAGCTCTTTGCTGTCCTTGACAATCTTTATTGTAACCTGCTTTGCCTCGCTGTTGAAGTTCTTCACATAGACCTTTGTGTTGTATTTTGTCACCTCAAGCCTTGTAATTCCCGTATTTTTTGCCTTGTTTGACACATCAACAAAATCAACTATCTTGTCTTCAGAAGACAGGGTTGCCCTCACAACCTCTATGTCAGGCCCCTCTGTTGCAAGAAAATCGCTTATTACAACAATCCTTCCGGGCTTGTCTCCCAAAATGTCCTTTGCAAGAAGCAGAGCATCCCCAAGATTGGTTGTTGTCGCTCTTGCTTTTATTTTTGAAAGCACGTCAAGCGCTATCTTGGAATTTTCATTTTCCAGCACTATCAGCGGCACATTCTCGGCCATGATTATGCTGTTCCTTCCGCTTAAAACTTTTTTTGCCTGGTCCAAAGCTCTGTCAAACCTTGAAACACTTTTTTCCTTTGCCTGCATCGAGGCGCTCACATCAAGAATAATGACTGTGTTTTCCAAAGTTACATCATATTTTAATTTTACAAACGGAGCGGCAGCAACCGCAGAAAGGCCCAAAATTGAGAGCAGCTGCAGCAAAAACAGAAGATTGGTCATCAATTTCTGGAAAAAGGAATATTGCCTTGACTTCTTGTTGTCCTGCAGCACGAACATCAGTGAGGGGATTATTTTTTCCTGCGGCTTTGGCCTTCTTAAATATAGAAAAATGAACACAGCGACTGCTATCAGCGCCCACAATCCAAGCGGCCTTTGAAACGGCAGAGTCACCATCTTTTCATCATTTCCCTTTTTTTTTATTGAACACAAAAGCTGCAAGCTCTTTCGGGCTTACAATGTCCTTGACCAGAACCAATGCATTATTCAACTTGTACCAGTAAACTTCAGATTTTAAATCTATTTTTAACTCCTTCCTTCCCTCCTGCGGCAGCGTCAATTGCCCCTGCTTTGTCAATTTCGCCTTGCCTATGAACTTGGCTTCCATATTATTAATTTTAATACTTTTAATAAAAATACTTCTATTTTTATAATTATTAAAAGTAATATTTATAAGCTTTTCGGTTTTTGAGGGCTAAAGCAGAAAGTTTTAAATACAGGCTTCATTTTGTTCTCATTATGAAAAGTTTGATTTTATCATTACCAAACAATATTTCTGATATATTTATAACTACTTCTACAACTACAGCAACAGCCTAAAAAGCTGCTCATTGTTAAAAATTCATTTTCTTTTTAAATTAATTCAATAAATATATAAAATCAAATAAAAAACGAAATAAAATCAAAAAATGTCAAAAATCAAGATAACACTGCCGGACGGAAGCGCAAGGGAATACAGCAAAGGGATTACTGCAGGGGAAATTGCATCTGACATAGGCAGAAAGCTTGGGGAAGATGCCCTGATTGCAAAAGTAAACAGCAAATTGAAAGACCTGTTTACTCCTATAAATGAAGATGCGTCTTTGCAGATTATAACTTTCAAGGATAAGGAAGGAATAGAGGTTTTCCGCCATTCCACTGCCCATCTTCTTGCGCACGCTGTTATTGAATTATTCCCTGATGCAAAGCCAACAATAGGGCCTGCTGTTGAAGAGGGATTTTACTATGATTTTGGGATTGAGCATCATTTCACTCCTGAGGATTTGGCAAAAATTGAGCATAAAATGAAGGAAATTGCAGATAAAAACTATGCAGTTGAAAGAATAGAGCTTGACGAGGCTGAAGCCAAGCGAATGTTCAGGGGCAATAAATACAAGATTGAGCTGATAGAAGATTTTCACAAGGAAAAGCAGCCAATCAGCGCCTACACACAAGGCAATTTCACTGACTTGTGCAGAGGCCCACATATCCCAAGAACAGGAATGATGAAAGCATTCAAGCTTACAAAAACAGCAGGCGCTTACTGGAAAGGCAATCCCAATAATGACCAGCTTCAAAGGATTTATGGAATAAGCTTCCCTGAAAAAAGCAAGCTTGATGCGCACCTTAAGCTGATTGAAGAAGCCGAGAAAAGAGACCACAGAAAGCTTGGTAAAGAGCTTGAATGGTTCCATTTTTTTGAAGAAAGCCCCGGAGCCCCATTTTTTTATCCAAAGGGAGCAATCATTTACAACTTATTGTTGGAGTTCATCAAGTATGAATACAAGAAAAGGGGCTATCAGGAAGTTGTTACTCCGCTGCTTTATGAGAAATCATTATGGCTCACATCAGGCCACTGGGAGCATTTCAAGGAAAACATGTTTATTCTTGAGTCAGAAGGCAAGGAATACGCATTAAAGCCAATGAACTGCCCGTCGCATGTGCTGATTTACAAGTCAAAATCAAGAAGCTACAAGGACCTTCCTTTGAGGATTGCTGATTTCGCTCCTTTGCACCGAAATGAGCTGTCAGGAGTTTTAACCGGATTGACTCGCGTCAGAAAAATGTCGCAGGATGACGCTCATATATTTATTATGCACGAGCAGATTGAGGAGGAAATACTCAAGGTCTTGGATTTTACTCATTACATTTATAATGAAGTTTTTGATTTTGAGTACAATGTTGAGCTGAGCACAAGGCCTGAAAAATACATGGGAAGCCTTGACGACTGGAACAGGGCGGAGGATGCATTGAAAAAAGCGCTTGAAAGGAAAAAAATCAAGTATGAAATCAAGGAAGGAGATGGCGCTTTTTACGGGCCTAAAATTGATTTTCACATCAAGGATGCCATTGGAAGAAGCTGGCAGCTTGCAACAATCCAGCTTGATTTCCAGCTGCCTGAAAGGTTTGATGCAACTTATATTGGAGCTGACAATTCAAAGCATCCTGTAGTGATGATTCACAGGGCATTGCTCGGCTCCATTGAAAGGTTTATTGGCATTCTTGTTGAGCATTATGCAGGAAAGCTTCCGTTATGGCTTGCGCCTGTACAGGTTAGAATTTTGACAGTTGCCGACAGGTTTGAGAAATATGCAAATGAAATCAAAGAGAAATTTGAGAAAAACAAGACAAGAGTTGAGGTTGATGCAAGAGCAGAGAGCATAGGCTACAAAGTGAGGGAAGCCCAGCACCAGAAAATCCCGCTGATTTTGACTGTGGGGGAAAAAGAGGAAAAAAACAATGCTGTTGCTGTAAGAACACCTGACAACAATGTCTATTTTGATATAAAAGCTGATGATTTGCTGGAAAAGGTTTCAGATAATATAGAAAAGAAAAAAGTTAAGGTTGAGATATAACATGGTCCTCGAAAAGCTATCCGAGTCATTGAAAAACACTCTGCAAAAGATTGCAAAATCTCTTTTTGTAGACGAGAAATTAATCAATGAATTAATAAAAGACATCCAAAGGGCTTTGCTTCAATCTGATGTTAATGTAAGATTAGTTTTTGACTTGACTGAAAAGATAAAAAACAGGGCTTTAAGCGAGGAAACAGCAAAAGGATTGACAAAAAAGGAGCAGATAATAAACATTGTTTATGAAGAGTTAGTCAATTTTCTTGGCAAGGAGCAGCATAAGATTGAAGTCAAACAAAAACCGTTCAAGATAATGCTTGTTGGATTGTTCGGCTCAGGAAAGACAACAACAGCAGGAAAGCTTGCAAAGTTCTACACAAAAAGAGGCTACAAAGTTGCATTGGTTGGCTTGGATATTCATCGTCCTGCTGCAATGGAGCAGATTGAGCAGATTGGGAAGCATGCAAATGTTGCTGTGTTTTCAGACAAGAAAATCAAAGATCCGATTGAAATATGGAACAATTTCAAAAGCGAATATCAAAATTTTGACATTTTAATAATAGACACAGCAGGAAGGGATGCGCTTTCCCATGATTTAATCAGTGAAATCGAGGAAGTGAACGATTTAATCAAGCCGGATGAAAACCTTCTTGTGATTTCCGCTGACATCGGCCAGGCTGCGCAAAAACAGGCTGAGCAGTTTCATAAAAGCTGCGGAATAAGCGGAATTATTGTTTCCAAGATGGACGGTACTGCAAAAGGCGGAGGGGCATTGACAGCCTGCTCTGTTTCAGGCGCCCCTATAAAGTTTATTGGAATTGGAGAGAAAATTGATGACTTGGAGCAGTTCAATCCAGCAGGATTTGTCGGCAGGATTCTTGGAATGGGAGACCTTGAAGCATTGCTTGAGAAAGCAAAAGATGTTATCAAGGAAGAAGATGCTGAAGACCTGGGAAAAAGATTCCTGAAAGGCGAGTTTAATCTGATTGACCTGTACGAGCAGATGGAAGCGATGAGCAAGATGGGCCCTTTGTCTAGCATTGTGGAGATGATTCCGGGATTTTCATCCTTAAAATTGCCCAAGGAAATGCTTCAGGTGCAGGAAGGAAAATTAAAGAAATGGAAGATTGCAATGAACTCCATGACAAAAGCAGAGCTTGAAGACCCTGAGTTAATAGACGGCTCAAGAGTTGAAAGAATATCAAGAGGCTCTGGAATTCCAACAAATGAAATAAGGGAACTGGTAAAGCAGTACAGGCAAAGCAAGAAAATGGTCAAGATGTTCAAGGGCAGCAAAGGCGACATGTCAAAATTCATGAAGAAATTTGGCGGAAGGCTGCCGATGGGCGGGTAAATACATAAAGAAACTTAGCTCTTTGCAATGCTCTCAAGTACACCAATCGCTTGTTTGACAATTCTTCTTACATTTTTATTCCTATATTTCTCCTCTGTCCGGACAGTACCACGCAAACTAATCACTACTTGCGGCACGAGTGCATGCACGTATGTATCATCATTTGGATTTTGTTTTAAGCCATCATAAGCTGTAGTGATAGTTACTATGTCTCCTTCATATACATTTCCGATTAGCCCGGGCAATAATCCTTCCAATTTTCCAATAAGCTTTTCCTTATAATCAATACCAAGAATTGCTTGAGGCATCATTTAGTGATCAGTTTAATGACTTATTTAAATATTTCCGTGATTTCAGAAAATTTTCATTCCAAAAACCTTGGATTGAACCTGTCAAACCACTCTCTTTTTTCCACTTCATCCAGTAGGCTGGAAAAGCCAAGCGTTGAAGCATCCCCATAAATGTCAATCTTTTTGTCATAGCCGTTTTTCAATGCATAGAATGCGCAAATCTTGAATCCTGCAGAATTCTCGTTGACAATCTCGGCCGGGCTGTACAGCAGCTCAATCATCTTTTCGCCTCTGTCGGTTACAGCTGCAATCGTGCTTGTTCCGCTTTCCTGGTCGATGTATGACACATGAATTTTGTCAATCAATGAGTCAAGCAGGCCGGCAAATCTTTCAGCATCGCTTATTTCAGCTTGGTTGAAGTTTGACCTGCCGATCGACTTCAGGCCGGGTATCCTTGAAGCGGAATTGGCAAAAAAATCTTTTATATGAGACTCCTTGATGAATACTCTTGCCTTAAAA
>JACPMU010000011.1 GCA_016185865.1 Candidatus Woesearchaeota archaeon
TGGCTGTGTTGTGACTATGTCTATTATCCTGTCCCTGTCTATTTTTTCCTCTGCTGTGTCTATGTGCTCTGTTGTTATTTTCTTGGAATTTTTCCTGTCTGTGATTTCACCAGCTACTCTCAAAAGCTCCAAAGCTCTTCTGGCATCACCATGGTCGCGGGCTGCGTATGCAGCACATTTCTCGATAACACCCTGCTGCAAAACGTTCCTGTTGAATGCAATGTCTGCCCTTTGCTTCAGGATAGATTGTATCTGCAGCGCATTGTATGGTGGAAAAACAATTTCCTCCTCAGAAAGTGATGACCTTACTCTTGGGTCCAGGTTGTCAACAAACATGATGTCATTTGATATTCCAATGATTGATATTTGTGATTCTATATCCTCATTTATTCTTGTGAGGTTGTAAAGCGCGTTGTCTCCTGTTTTGTTCACCAGCTGGTCAATCTCATCCAACACCAAGATGTAGTTTTGTTTTTGCTTATTCAATGCTTTTAAAAAGGATTTGTACACCTCTTCTGTCGGCAATCCTGTTGGTGGGATTGATTTCCCTAGCTCTGTTGCAAGCTGCGCTATCAGCCTGTATTCGGTGTCTGCGCTTCTCTTTAGCTTGCAGTTGACATAAAATATTTTCAGTGGAATTTTTTCCCTTGCGGCAATATCCATTAGCTTTTGTGTTGTGTACCTTGTTGTCAATGTCTTTCCTGTTCCCGTTTTGCCGTAAATAAATATATTTGATGGCTTGTCTCCTTTCAAGGCAGGAGCAAGAACAGTAGCTATTTGTTTGGCTTGTTCCTCTCTATGTAGGATTGTTTCGGGGATATAAGATGATTGAAGCACCCTTTTATCAAAAAAGACGCTTTCTTTGCTCAGAAATACCTCAAAAAATGTTTCCAACCCCCTTTCAACCATAAATTTCCAAACGAAATGGAGGTATTTAAATATTTTCTTTATTCATGCTACTCCTTTATTTCTCATGGAAGTTGTTGTTTGTTTGTTGTTATATGTGGTGTTTATTATTTTCTATATAGAAAATAATAAATAATATAAATAAATAATATACAATACATAAAACACAACAACAAAAGCTCCACACGAAACCAAGGAGGTAGAGTAAACATTTACCACTCTTTAATAATAAAAAACAAAATATTTATAAACAAAACAACCACACCAAACCAAATGATTACACCAAACACAGAAAAACAACTTAGGGGCTTGGGGTTAAACGGCTACGAAGTAAAAATATGGACTGCTTTATTGAGCAGAGGAGCCTCAACAGCGGGCGAGCTTTCTGGTATTGCAAATATTCCAAGAAGCAGAAGCTATGATGTTCTTGAATCGTTGAAAAAGAAGGGTTTTGTTAAGATAAAGAACACAAAGCCTGTAAGATACACAGCGATTTCCCCAACAGAAGCCCTTGAGAACACCAAAAAAAATACACGAGAATCTGCATCAGGAGAAATCAAGAAATTAGACAAGCTAAAAAACACAAGCATAATCAGCAAATTAACAGTCACACACACAAAAGAAAAACCAACCGACCAATCAAGTTTATCGGGCGTCCTGAGGGGAAGAACTAATTTATACAACCATATAGAATATATTATGAACAAGGCTGAAAAATATGTTTTGATATACACAACAGAAAAAGAAATAAAAAACATTGTCAGGCACTTCACTCCATTATTCAAAAAACTGAAAAACAAGGGCACAAAGATAAAAATAGCAACCCAAACAAGCAGCCAAACAAAAAAATTTGTTGGTGATATGAAGGAGTTTGCGGAAGTCACAAACACAAACAACAAGGCAAGGTTCTGCATTGTAGATGGCAAAGAAATTGTATTTATGGTGCTCGACGACAGCGAAATTCATCCAGTATATGATGTTGGAATCTGGATGAACACCAATTTGGCAAAGGATTTGGGGAGGTTTATTCTAAGCAACCAGCAAAATCAGTTAAAATAAGCTTCTTGGTTACCAACAAACCCACCATAACATTTATAAATCTCCCGCTATTCCTCAGGCTTACAATTAATATATGTTTGGGGAGCCAAACATAGAGCATAAACAAGCCTGAAAAGACTGCCTTTTCAGTACAGTTAAATAAACTGTTTTCTACAAAAGGCTGTCAATAAAAGGCTTATTTTGCAGCCAACAACTCATAGACACATCAGTCTGTGGGGTGGTTACTCTAACAAATGCCCAGAGCAAGAAAACCAAGAGCAGGAAGCATGCAGTTTTGGCCGAGAGTAAGGTCTAGGCAAAGTTATGCAAGAATAAGAACATGGCCGACAGGCAAAGAGGCAAAACCGCTGGGTTTTGCAGGCTATAAAGTAGGAATGACCCACCTGCTTGTTGAGGACAACAGGCCCAATTCATTGTCAAAAGGAGCAGAAATTTTCTGCCCTGTTACAGTTGTTGAGTGCCC
This sequence comes from Candidatus Woesearchaeota archaeon, assembly GCA_016185865.1. Classification (GTDB taxonomy): domain Archaea; phylum Nanobdellota; class Nanobdellia; order Woesearchaeales; family GW2011-AR4. The sequence goes on from JACPMU010000011.1 coordinate 2,429, forward strand.
GCCGCTCAATGCTATTTCTATAAGATTCTACAAAAGCACACAAAACGGTTCAAAGCCTGTTTCTGAATTATCCGCAGAGCACACCGGCAAAGAGCTTGAAAGAAAAATCACAATTTCAAAAAAGAAGGGCAAGGAAGCAGAAGACTTTGATTTTTTGAGATTGTTATGCCACACGCAGCCAAAACTGACAGGAATTGGAAAAATCAAGCCGGAAATTTTTGAAGTTGCAATCGGGGGAAATAAGGAGCAGCAATTGGCTTACGCAAAGGAAAAACTCGGAAAAGAGATAAGCGTAAGCGAGGTTTTCAAGGAAGGCCAGATGATAGACACACATTCTCTGACAAGGGGAAAGGGATTCCAGGGCCCGATGAAAAAATTCGGAATACAGCTAAGGCACCATAAGTCAGAGAAAAGCAGGAGAAATCCAGGCACTTTGGGTTCATGGCGCGCTCAAGGCCAGATAATGTGGAGGGTTGCGCATGCGGGAA
>JACPMU010000044.1 GCA_016185865.1 Candidatus Woesearchaeota archaeon
AATGTGTCATTTGCAATTATCCTGAAGCTTACATTCCTGCCTTCGAAGCTATTATGCCCTTTGGGTATTGGGAATGAAAAGTTTGTCCAGCCTCCGTTACCTTGCCCTCCGGTTCCGTTTACAGCTGTTATATTCAAAGTTTGCCAAGCGCCAGCGCCATCACTAGCTGATTGATTAAAAAACTGCAACAAGCCATATCTTGCAGCAGTAAGGTTATCGGTCCAGTTTGCTGTACCAAATAATCTTCCGGTGTTTGCATTTCCTTGGGCTCTTGAAATTCCGTCGGTTGCTCCCAATTCGTACCCATCGCCTCCTGCATCACCTGATAGATTGATACGGCTTGTGTTGGTAAAGTTGTAATAAACAAATACTGGAGGCAACTGGTCAACTCTAATTGTTATTGAGCCAAATGTTGCATTAACTGGATTGCTGTTGTTGCTTGCGTCTCTTGCAGTGACATTAACCACATATGTGCCATTTGAAAATGCAAATGTGACATTACATGATACAGAGGTTGTATTTTCAGGGCTCACTGAATCAGAACTTGTGCATGTTAAGCTTGTTGAGGCACTATTTGTATAATTAATCAGTGTCTTTAGAAGCGCTGATTCATAGATACTAACGTTAATCGAGGCATTAAGGCTCAAATTAAGCCCTGTTGAATTTATGTCATCCAAGGTGAAGCTTATGCTATTCGACGCTGTTGTAGTATTAAAATTATTGGATAAAGGCGAATTGTATGTCACATTTATCAGTGAGCGGTCAGCTCCTCCTAATCCTCCTGAGAAATGGTCAACAAATAGATATGTATAGCCTGCCTTCAAGGCTGCTGTGTTTATTGTTCCTGATGCCGTTACAGTACATCTTCTTTGTATATCCTATGCCGCCCAACTGCAATATTCCGTACAGGTAAGACACCTCGCTTGGTATAAAGCTTGCAATATCCGCCCATGCCATCTGCGCGCTAAATCCTGTTCCTAATTGCTGCCTGACTTCTCTAGTTGGCGTGTTATTAACTTTTGAGTTGCTTGCATTTTCAAATTGGCTTGCATCAATGCTGCCGGCAACAATATGCACTATAATATCATTGGAAATATTGATAATGAAAGTGAAATTCTTATGAGTCAGTCCATCAACTGTTACCCCATTTATAGGATTCATAAATGTGTCTTGCGGTATCTCTGAGCCGTTGCCAAGGGTTATGTTTAAGCCACCAAATGCTACCCCAAGAGTATCCCCATCAGCACTTTTTTGCTGCATTGTGGTAAATATAAGCTCCATCTGGGTTATATTCATGCCCATTATAATGAAATCGCTGCGATTAGTGCAGGTTTTTCTTCCTATAGAGTCATTTGCGCAGAAGAATACGCTATGGGGGCCTGGGCTTGTGAAGCTGCTGTTAAAGTTCATTATACCGGACAAATTGAAGTAATATTGTCTTTGGCCTGGGTTATATATCGTCCCTGCTGTCATTGAACGGTTTACGCTTTCATTTTTTCCACTAGCAGGAGCCTGGGGAGTTATAGAGGCATTATCGTTCAGTATCATCCATACAGTGACTGTTGTATTATCAGAGACATTAACGTATAAAGTGGCTGTTTCATAAGAGGTTATGTTGTAGGATGTAGCATCAGCCAATACTCCTCCTTTTGGGCTGTCCAAAGTCAACGCTGGTGCAATAGTATCAATAATTAATGTCCTGTTTGTTGTAAAGTTAAGTGCGCCAGCTGGAGCTGAAGTGTTTTGGCATCCAACAGCCCAAGTAAAATTGCCGTCTGAATCAAAAGTCAAGTTTAGGACACTTGATGTTGACGATGAATTATAGACAGCGCCTTGCGTATTATTTGTCCCGTTTTTTATAGCTTCTGCCCATACTCCTGTTATGTTTGTCCAAATACTGCAATTACCTTGAGTATTCTCACCCCCACCAATCCAAATAACTGTAAATGTAAAGTTAATTGTTCTTGTGCCATTAACCACTCCAGTCAAAGGAGCTTGTTGGGTTATTGTTACTGCATTTACAAAAAGCAGGCTTAAAACAAAAATCAAAACTATGGAGAACAGCAGTGCTAAGTTTACCTTGCCTTCTTGAGAATTAAAATGAATAGCATCCTCTTTTTTACTCATCATCACTCCTCTTTATGTGGCAAAATAATAAAGGTTATGAGTTTGGCAGCATATATTTAAACCTTTTGATTTAGGATATATGCTTTATATATAAAAGTTTTGGCTTATTTCAAAATTTAAAACACCAAGCCCCCTTTGAATTTCCAAAAATCAGATAATATTTAAACTTTTCGTTATATTGTATATACTGCAATGCATATGTTTAACAAAATATTTTTATAAGCATGCTTTTATCAAATTTTAAGATGCTGGTCAGGAATGCAACAAAAAAAAGGGTAATCGCCGATAATGCCAGGCTCTGCAATGATATTTTTTCAAAATTTATAGGTTTGATGTTGTCAAAAAAGCACAGCAAAACGCTGATTTTCAAGTTCAATGAGGAAAAAACAATTTCACTGCACATGTTTTTCGTTTTTTATCCCATAGATGTCTTGTTTCTCGGCAAAAACAAGATTGTTGTGGATAAAAAAGAAAATTTCAAGCCATTCAGATTCTATAAATCAAAAAGAAAAGCAATGTACGCAATTGAACTTCCTAATGGAACAATTAAAAAAACAAAGACAAGTAAAGGCGATAATATCAAGTTTTGATTTTTATTTTTTTGATAAGAATGGATATTAAACATGCCAACAGGTATATAAAAATCAAATCTAAAAGGAATGTGAGTGGATTAAGCAAAAAATTATCAATTTTGGCAAAATATTTGTCGAGAAACAATGTTTGGATGTGCGCAGCACCATCAGTATTTCCGGTTATAAAATAAGACAAAGGGAATCCGTAGGCATTATAGCAAACAGCGAAAAATAAGCTCACTGCGCAAACATCTTCTTTTGCAAAATAAAGGAAAAAAACTGCAAGAAACAGGAATATAGCTATTTTCAAAGAAGTGGGCTTTAACAGATTTTTCAAATTCATAAAAACAGAAATGTAAAAGACATATTTAAAATTATTGAATTTTAAAAACAACAATCTTTAAATAACGAGAAAAAATTCTAATTCTGATGGGGGTGTAGTATAATGGATTACAAAAATCCGTACATCCTGGCTAGTATAGACGGCTCCAGTCGTTTGGAGCTTTGAGGAATATCCCAATGAAAGAAAAAACGGGCTATACCGTCAGATCGGCGTTCAAATCGCCGCACCCCCATTTATTTTTTCCTTTTCGGCCTGTCTATGCTTTTCAGCAATCCAAACATCGGCTTGTAGAACTCAATCAAGAAAATTATAAATAAAGAGATTAAAATCCCGCTTATGAGATAAAATTTGTAAAAAACAAAAAATGATTTTACTTCATTCCAAAATTTATTTTCCTTCAAAACTATATCAATGTTTTTTAAATAAACGGCATCTTCAGCTAAAACACCGGCTTTATAGCAGTCGTATTTAGGCACAACCTCTATGCTTAGCCTTTTTTCTTCCTTTATTGACGGCAGATTTTTTATTGCGGCATTTACAATGACATTAAAAATGCCTTTTGCATTTGCAGGCACATCTGCATTCAGGCTGAAGTTTTGATGGTTATTTGCAGCAACAGACATAATATTTTTGTCCAAGCTTATCCAGTTTGGGCCCTTTATTCTTAATTCAACGCTAATCTCCTGCTCACCGGAATTTGTTATTTCTCCGCTATACTGCTTTTTTATGCCGCCGCAAGCCTTGTCTCTTTCTTTTTCAAGCTCCAAACTCAAAGAATAGCATCTGTTTACATTAATATTGAGGAGCAGATTTTGCCTGATGCCTTCAGAAGAGAATGCGCTTGCATCAATATAGTAACTGCCTTTTGCATTTGCATAAGGACTTAATTCAAGAAAAACAATCCCGCTTTGATTTTTTGGCAATGAAAATTCCTTAAGATTAAAACTCAGCCAGCCAACGCCAGATGCGCTTAAGGAATATTTATCGTCACTGCTTGCATTATTCACAACCATGATTGGTATTGTTTTTTTCTCATTTTCACAGATGTCATAAGTCCCATTGTAGGATTCAAATTCTATTTTTTGCTCTCCATCTTTTATTTCATAAAACCTGCCGGAGAACAGCGCAAAATCCTTGGCATAAGCAAAGCTGATAAGGCATAAAAATATGGCAAAAACCGCTAAAATTTTTTTTGTTTTGTCCATGTGAATAGTTCCCCTAGGATGAACTAAACTAGATAAAAAAGAACAAGTAGAATCAGTAATAATAAGGTTCGCTTTCTACAGTTGCGATTTCCTTGTCACTTGCTTCTTCGCTGCCATTGCTCTCCATGTATTTCTTGACTCCGAAAAACAAGCCTATTGCAGCAAGGAAAATGACAGTTAATATCAATACCACTTCCAAAGCGTCCTTTAGCTTTGCAGCCAGAAGCCCTTTTGCAGCAACAACGTTCCCCTTTAGGGGAATCTGCTTCAAAACCCCGTCATTGGTTTTTATTGTGACTAAAAATATCTGCTCGCCAGCTGCATCCGCATTTGTCGAGGCAAAAATATTCATTGTCTTTGACTCTTTTGGCTTCAATATAAATGTATTTGACTCGCTTAATCTTAAATCAGCCCAGCTAGCGCCGTCCATCAATAGCGTGTACGCATTTGCATCAGGCCCTTCATTTGTAAGTGTGATTGGATAGATAACTTCGCTGCCGTCGTTATAGATATCCTGCTTTATTACCGGAATGTTGATGACAAGCTTGTCATTGACTATCTGCAGGCTCTGCTCATCTTTGCCAAGAACAAAAACAGGCATTTCCTTGACTTCGCTGTCGCCTCCAAACTGCGAAACAATTTCCGACCTCAAAGTATATGTTCCTGTCGGCGTGCTGTCCAAAATTTTCAGCACGAAGTCCTCGCTTACTTCTGAAAGCCCGCTGTTTTTTATTCTGTCAGCAAATTTTGTTGATGATATTCCAAGCTCCGGAATGCTTACTTTCGCATTTATGCCCTCAAGAGGAACAACTCCGCTGTTTTTGAAGCTTAGCCTTGCAATGAGATTTTTGCCTGCTTCTCCATTCTCTGGCATTAATTCAACGCTGCTTATTACAAACGGGAACTTCTTCTGGCTTATCTTTAATCCATATAATTTTTCCTCTGAATCGCCTTCAGCATCAGTGACCTTCACCTTGAGCCTGAAGCTGTTCTGCTCAAATTTGCTGATTAAAGGCAGCTCAAGATCCTTTACTGCATTTTCCCCGTCTGCAATGTCAAATGTCAAGGTTGCGTCTGCAACAACATCGCCGTTTTCAAAAGCAAGCACAGCATCAACATGCGCATCTTCAATATCCGAAAGCGATGTAAGCCTGACTTTCAAATCAAGCTCCCTTTCACCCTTGTCAATGATTACAAAATTATTTTCATTCTCTGCAAGCGCATTGCCTTCCAGCTGCACGCTGTCTATTGAAACATCAAGCTGCTCTGCGCCTCTTGCGCCAGCGCCTCCGCCTCCTGCGCCTGTAAACTTTATTCCATAGGATTTCTGCTCTATTCCACCCTCAACATCAACAATCCTTATTTCAAGCCTGAAGTCTTTTTGCCTTTTAAGAAAATCAATTAGCTTGAGGTTCAAAGCCACCAGAGTGCTCTGGTTTGTCCTCAATGTAAAAGTGCCTGTTGAGTCAGCCACTGTGTTGCCTGTGGTTAAGTCAGTCAAAATGGCTTCAACATGCATATTGCTTATGTCCTCTGTAGCAGTCAGGCTTGCCTGGATGTCAATCTCGTCCTCATCCTCAATAAAGTTTGTCCTGCCTTCAGCAAGGGACTTGCCGTTTGCCTTTACCCTGTCTATAGAAACATCTGATGCATCTCCAAAAACATCTGCGGCAATGGCAACAGAGCTGAATAAACCTATTAATACAAGCAAAAAGGCTCCCAAAACAATGATTTTCTTGTTCATTAATAACCCCCAAATTACCTAAGCAGATGGGAGTACATACCCCTTTTTAAAGTTTTCGTTATTGAGGAGTAGGTACAAAATCAGCTATATTTAAGCGTAGCTGGCATTAGCTATTTAAACCATAAATAATCCCCAAAATCCATGATAACCATAGTCGGGGCTGGCCCTGCAGGCTCTTATCTCGCGTATTTATTGGCAAAGCAGGGCAAAGAAGTTATAATTCTTGAAGAGCACAGCCAGGTTGGGGCGCCTGTCCAATGCACTGGCATTGTCACCCATTCAATTGAGAAGTTCTTCAGGCTAAAGAATGAAGTCATAGCAAAGAGGCTTGACAAGGTTGTTGTTGTCAGCAAGAATAACAGGATAACGGTCAATGTTGATGAGATTGTGATGTGGCGCGATAAATTTGACAGGTTTGTGGCTGAAATGGCACAGGAGGCAGGGGCTGAAATATCATTAAACCACAAGTTTATCGGATTTGAGGGAAAAAACATAATAATCATTAAAGATAAAAAAAACAACAAGACAAAAAAAATAAAAACAGATGCTGTTGTTGGAGCTGACGGCCCTTACTCTGCTGTTGCAAACGCAGCCAGCATGAATTCGCATCCAAAAAACTACATAGGAATGCAGGCAAAGGTAAGGCTTGCAATTGACACAACAGCGTTTGAAACTCATTTTGGAAGTGATTTTCCGGATTTTTTCGGCTGGTGTGTTCCAGAATCTGATGATATAGTAAGGCTTGGCATCGGCTGCTTTGAAAATGCCCAGGAGCATTTCTACAGGTTCTTAAAAAGCAGAACCGGAAAAAAGGATGTTTTATGCTGGGAATCTGGATTGATACCGTTATACAGCCCGAAAAAAATCATACAAAAAGGCAATGTCTATCTGATCGGGGATGCTGCTTCCCAAGTCAAGGCAACAACAGGAGGGGGGATAATTCCCTCTCTTAAGGCAGCGCATACATTGTGCGACTGCATCAACAACAATAAAGACTACAACAGAGAATTCAAAAAGCAGTCTGGAAAGGAGCTTCTTTTGCATCTTAGAATAAGAAACATTTTAAACAAGTTCTCTGACAATGATTATGACAAGCTGCTTAATCTGATGAGCCAGGAAAAGGTAAGGAAAATACTGAAAAAATATGACAGAGACACTCCAATACCCCTGGTTGCCAATCTGTTATTTAAAGAGCCAAGATTCCTGTTGTTTTCAAAAATGATTTTTGCCTGATTTTTGTGTAACAAAAGCTTTTTAAAACACGCTCTTTACCTTGTTAGAGGTGGTCACAACTTATGGATTCAAAAGAAGACGAAGAGATATCTATTGACTTTGGCAAGATTAAAAAATTCTTCAAGAGCGATAAGAAAGAAGAAGACAAGAGTGTAGATGAAACTTCTGCAAAAACAGAGAAGGAAGATGATGAAATATCTATCGACTTTGGAAAAATAAAAAATTTCTTCAAGAGCGATAAGAAAGAGGAGAAAACGGAAGAAGAAGCTGAAAAAAAGGAAGATGACGAGATATCTATAGACTTTGGCAAGATTAAAAAATTTTTAAAATCCGGTGAAAAGGAAGCTGGAAATGCAGATGGTGATATAACAATAGAATGGGGCAAAATTGGTGATTTCTTCAAAAAATACGGCGTTGTTTTCATTGCATTGATTCCTATAATCCTTTCAATCTACGTCAGAATGCAGGCCGGATTACTGCCCATAACTGATGACTGGGCTGCAAACAGCGTGATAAATGGAATTAAATCTCAAATAAGGTCTTCGATTGACCAGCAATATCCCAATCTGCCTGATGCAAACAAAAATGCCCTTGTTGATACCGAGTTGCAGAAGATTTTAACCCAAAACAAAGCGCAAATTGATCAGCAGATAAAAGCCACCTCGCAGTACTTTAAATCATTTTATCAAGACGAAAACGGAAAGAACTACATGCCGGACATTGATCCTTATTACTGGCTCAGGTATGCAGAAAATATTGTTGAGCATGGGCATCCTGGCGATGTATTAAAGGACGGAAGACCCTTTGATAACTACCAATTGGCTCCTATGGGCAGGTTTGTAGTGCCTGATATGTTTCATTCGTATTCATGGGCTTATTTTCACAAATTTTTGCGTTTTATTATGCCTGACTTAACATTAATACATTCTGGGTTTTATCTCACTATTTTTATTTCAGCATTATGTGTTTTGCTAGTATTCCTGATTGCAAGAAAAATTGCCGGCAATATCGGAGGATTTTTTGCGGGATTAATAATGGCTGTAAATGGCGCATTCTTATCAAGGTCATTGCACCCGGACAATGATATATGGGTCATCTTCTTTCCTTTGCTGATTACTTGGTTATTTTTAGTCATCATAGATATTAATAACATCATAAAAATAATATTTTTTACTGTACTTGCTGGATTTTTTACCGGATTATATACTCGCGCTTGGGCTGGCTGGTGGCATATATTTAACTTTTTATTAGTAACCATGCTGATTGAATTAATGTATTTAGCATCAATTAATTTTACCATCAAAAAGGATTTAAGATTTATCTTTTCCAATTTAACTATCAGAAATCTTATCATTATCTTTGTGGTTTATTTCCTATCAACAGCTATTTTCATAACTATATTTTCAGCTTGGCATATATTTATAGGCGGCTTCCTTGGACCATTAAGCTTTCCCTCAATTAAATCGCCCGTAGAGTCGTCATTATGGCCAAATGTGCTTACAACCGTTGCTGAATTAAATGAAGGTTCAATCAACAATATTATAAACTCTGTAGGAGGCCCATTTCTTTTTTTCATAAGCCTGCTGGGTCTGATTCTGGCAATATCCAGAAGAGAAGGGCTAAAGAAATTTGATTTTTTTTATATAACTGGCACGTTCATTTTTTATGGTGCGTACTTTTTATTTAGAAGGGTCGGATTTGACATATCTGTTTTTGGTTTGTTGATTTGGATAATGCTCCCGATTTTTATAAGAATTGGCATTTCAGTCTACAAAAAAGATTCGTCCTACGATTTCAAGCTTTCTATACTATTGTCTTTGTGGACTGCATCAACTATTTTTGCCGGAATTAAAGGCATTCGATTCACCTTATTGCTGGCCCCTGCATTTAGCGTAGCGTTTGGAGTTGCCCTTGGAAAAATCTATGTTTATTTATCAAGTGTGTTGAACAAAGAGCTCAAAATTCATAAAATTATAAGCAGTGTCATTTTGATTGCGTTACTGCTTTTGATGTACGCTAATCCTATCAGGGGCGCTGTCAGCAGTGCCGGAGCTGACATACCTATCATCAATGACGCATGGTATAGCGCCTTAGCTGCGATAAAACAAAACTCCAGCGAGAATGCAATCATTACTTCCTGGTGGGATTTTGGTCATCACTTCAAGGCTTTAGCCAATAGACGAGTGACCTTTGATGGAACTACTCAAACTTCTGCAGCTGCCCACTGGGTTGGAAGATTGTTAATGACCAGTAACGAATCAGAGGCCATAGCTATTTTAAGGATGCTAGACTGTGGAAGTAACAACGCTTTTAGCGCTTTAGACGATGTAAATAAGGATACTCATTTATCATTGAGAATATTAAACCAAATTATGTTACTGGATAATAGAGATGCAGAAAAAAAGTTAAAAGCTCTCAAGTTTAATGAAGAGCAAATTGAAAAAATTCTTTCTTTCACGCACTGCGAGCCGCCGGAAGCTTATTTCATAGCCTCAGAAGATATGATCGGAAAGAGCGGCGTGTGGAGCCATTTTGGCAGCTGGAATTTTGAAAGGGCTGACATATGGCAAATTGCCAGAAAAATGACTAAAGATGACGCAATAGATTATATGGCAAAAAAATTCAACTATACAAAAGAAAGGGCTGAAAACACTTATTTTGAGGTACAGGCAATATCGAGCGACAGCGAGGCCAATTCATGGGTTGCTCCATGGCCGGGTTATGGAGGCACTACCAGCTGCAGCAAAAATGCCCAAGAGGTTTATGTTTGCGGCAACGGCCTTCAGGTAAATCTAAGCAACTACGATGTCTTTGGAATCGGCCAGCAAGGCATTGTAAGGCCCAAAGCAGCTGCATTCACAACCGAAGACGGTATTTTTAAGAAAGAATTTAATGGATCTTCTCTTGACTTTGGCGTAACTATCATCCCTAAAAATGAGAACGAGCTTGATGTAATTGTATCGAGCAAAGAATTAACAGGAGGCATGTTTACGAGAATGTTTTACATGCAGGGGCATGGGCTCAGGTATTTCAAGCTGTTTAATAATCAGCGCGGATTAACAGGAACAAATATCTATGTTTACAAAGTGGACTGGCAAGGCAAAAATCCGGCTATTGTTGATGATTATGTGAATATCCTGAAAGGCCCGGCCAAGGAAGAAGATGCGGCTGAAATCATAAACCAGACACAAAACGATACAAATAGTTCCTAAATGAAAATAAGCGATGTATGGGCTGTGATACCTGCCCGCAACGAGCAGAAGAATATTGCAGATGTAATAAAGAAGACGAAGAGATATGTAGGCAATGTTGTAATTGTTGATGACGGCAGCACCGACAGCACAAGAGAGTTTGCTGAAAAATCAGGCGCTATTGTGCTTGGGCATATAGTAAACCTTGGCAAGGGAGCAGCCCTGAAAACCGGATGTGATTATGCTTTCAAGAACGGCGCTAAATATGTAATTGTCCTGGATGCCGACTCCCAGCATAAGCCGGAAGACATACCGCGGTTTATCGGGAAACTGCAGAAATATGATATAGTTTTCAGCTATAGAAAAGCAAGCGGCAAAATGCCGATAGTGCTTCGCTTCGGAAATTGGTTTATATCCAATGTTGTAAAGGTTTTGTATGGCATCGGGCTGAATGACACCCAATGCGGGTTCCGCGCTTTTTCAAAAGAAGCCTACAAGAAAATCAGGTGGAATGCATCGGATTATTCGATGGAATCTGAAATGATTTCAAGGGCAGGAAAGCAAAGCTTAAAATATGTGCAGATTCCCATCCAAACAATATACTCTGACAAGTACAAAGGCACTACGATATTAGATGGCATGAGAATAGTCACAAATATGTTTTGGTGGAAATTATTTAATAATAAGTAAAATGGTACTGGGAATTCAGATAGCTGGAATTTTATTCGGATTGTTCATGATTTATTACTCCTTTCTGAACTACAAGAGGAAGGAATTCAGCTCAAAAGAAATATTCTTCTGGTCAGTAGTATGGATATTGTTTATTGCAATATCATTATTCCCGAATATCCTGGATCCGATAGTCAAAATAGGGGGGTTTTTAAGGGCTCTTGACTTGCTTATCATAAGCGGCTTTCTTTTCCTGATTGCAGCCATTTTCTATACGTATACTGTCACAAGAAAAGTGCAGAAAAAGCTTGAAACAGTAGTTCGGGACGTTGCAATGAGAAAGTACAGGAAATGACGCTTTTCTGACAGTATTTAAACAATATTTAAATAATGTATATTGTTACTTCTGGCTATGGTAGTTATAATTAAATTTATTGACAAATACGTAGGGAATTTTGTGTGTAATTTTCTTGGCTTGTTCAAGGGAAAGAGGAATGGCGACAAGCCGAAAATTGATAAAATACTGATTGTGCAGCTTTGGGGCATAGGGGAGACAATTTTAACGCTGCCTGCCATTGAAGCCCTCAAAGCTAAATTCCCCCATGCAGAGATGGATGTCTTGGCCACGCCAAGAAACAAGGATGTTTATTTTAACAATAAAAGCATGGATTCTATTATCCCAATAAAATTAAACCCGTTTTCCATTGCATTGTTTATTCTGAAGAATATTAAAAAATATGATTTGGCCATAGACATGGAGGAGTATCTTAATATTTCAGCGGTAATTTCATTTTGTGTGGGCAAAAAAATTGTTGGGTATTCTCATGGCGCAAGGGCAAAATTGTATGACGTAAAAATAAGATATAATGACAGGCAGCATGCTGTACAGACATTTCTCGATTTAGTGAGGTCTCTGGGGATTGACTACAATTTTGAGAAATTGCCAAAACTGAATTTCTCCAGGAATGACAAGAATTTTGTTGATAAGTTTTTGAAGAATAATGGAATCAAACGCAATGATTTTGCTGTCTGCGTTGCTCCAGGAGCTGCAGAGTCCGCAAAAGCAAGAATGTGGCCTTATAAAAGATATGCTGAATTGTGCGAGGAGCTGATTGCCAAAAACAATGCCAAGGTAATTTTTGTCGGCAATTCTGATGAAATTCAGCTGATTGAAAGCATACAAAAAAGTATTGAAAAAAAGGACAAAACAATAAACACGGCTGGAAAAATAACTCTTAACCAGCTGTTTTATTTGATAAGCAGGTGCAGGCTTTTCATCGGCAATGACGCAGGACCTATGCACATAGCAGCAGCCCAGAGCATTAAAACATTGGGATTATTTGGCCCCAATCTGCCGGTAAGGTTTGGGCCTTATGGAAAAGGCAATATTGGACTGTACAAAGGGTATAACTGCGAATTCAGCCCGTGCATTAATGTCCATAAAGGCCAGGTTCCGGATTGTTTGTACCCAAAAAACAGCAATGATTACCAGAAATGCATGAAAAACATAAGCGTTGACGATGTGCTGAAGGAAATTGAGAAGATAACCTAGGCGTTTACATGCAAATATTCCCCATAGGTGAAGAATCCAACCAATTGCTTCATCCTTGCCAGTTTTGGAAACAAATTTTTTTCCAATGACGCGGCTTCATCAAGCATCTCAAAAACTTCTGGGCTGAAAATGTAAATCCCTGCATTGACTATGTTTGTTGAATAATGTTTTGGCTTTTCCTGGAAATCCACAATCAAATCACCATCTAGGATTGCTGTGCCGTAGCTGCTTGTTTTCTCTCTTGTCATCAGCCCCATTGTAGCAAGCTTTTCAGATTCCATGTGTTTTTTTATCATTTTTAACAGGTCAAAATTATTGTAAGTGTCGCCTGACATCACAACAAAGCTGTTATCCATTTTATCCTTTACAGCTTTTAATGCGTCTGCGTTTCCCTTTGCCTGCTTTTCAATAATTTCAACATTTATCTTGGCATCAGACATTTCATTGAGAAGCATATTTATATTTTTAGTATGCTGGGTTATGATATGTATTTTTTTGATGCCATGTTTTGAGAAAAAATCGATTTGGTGTCTGATTAACGATGCTCCTTTGATATATTTTAATGCAAATGCCTGGTGCTCGCCCTTAAGCAGCAGTACAGCAGCATTGACTGATTGCTCCTGAAGCCCTTTTTTCAAAAAGTACTCTATTGCTTGCGACCTGCTTCTCATCACAGAGCCATCTACTTTAGAATCAACTAGCTTTAACAACGAGTTGTCAAGCGATATTGCTATTTTCGCTTTTATCATAGGTATGATAAAGTAGTAGAAAGTATGACTTTATATTGTTTTATATGATACAGAATATAATTTGGCTCCAGAACCGAAAGATTTAAATACAAAAACAAGTTAAAGTATGAAATATTCATACTTTTGGTGCAACCATGCAAAATGAAATAAAATCGATGATTAATGAAAGCATTGAAACAAAAAGATTAGTGCAGGCTTTATCCCAAAAAATTGAGGAAGCTGCCAATTTAGTGGTTAAAGTATTAAAAAGCGGCAAGAAAATAATTCTGGCAGGCAACGGAGGCTCATCAACACAGGCATCCCATATTGCAGCAGAGTTCGCAGGAAGGTACAAGCTTGAAAGAAAGGCTCTTCCGGCACTAGCATTGACAACTGACATGGCTGCAATAACCGCGATAGGCAATGACTACGGGTTTGAGAATGTGTTTGAAAGGCAGCTGGAAGCATTGGCCAATGAAGGCGATGTGTTTATTGCATTGTCAACAAGCGGCAATTCAGAAAATCTGATTAAAGCGGCAGAAGCTGCAAAAAAGCTTGATGTTCACGTTATAGGACTTCTTGGAAAAGACGGCGGCAAATTAAGGAATGCCTCAGATCTTGAGATAATAGTTCCTTCTACCAACACCCCCAGAATACAGGAGGCCCATCTCATGATTTTGCACATAATATGCGAATTGGCTGAAAAGGAGCTGTTTGGTTAAAATGCTGGACTTCAATAAAATAAAAACTATCTCCATAAAACAGAGAAAAAATAAAGTTAAATTGAATGATTTAATCAGGCCTGAAAATTCCAAAGTTTTGATAAATACAAAAGAATTTGATGAGCTGTCAAGTCATATAATTAATGCCTACAAAAGCAAGAAACAAATTATCCTGATGATGGGCGCCCATGTGATAAAGGTTGGAATGAGCCTTTTGATAATCGACCTTATGAAAAAAGGCATTATAAAGTATATTGCAATGAACGGCGCAGGCCCTATACATGATTTTGAGATTGCATTAATCGGAGAAACTTCTGAATATGTTGAAGATACAATTGAAGACGGGACATTTGGAATGATAGAAGAGACCGGCAGGATTTTGAATGAGGCAATCAAAGAAGGCGCTGAAAAGAACTATGGATTGGGGTATTCTGTCGGAAAGAAAATAAGCGATTTAAACCTTCCAAACAAGGAATGCAGCATTTTATACAATGCTTACAAGCTAGGCACTCCAGCTACCGTGCATGTCGCAATCGGAACAGACATTATACACCAGCACCCGAGCTGCGACGGCGCTGCTGTTGGCAAAACAACATATCAAGATTTTAAAATTTTTGCAGAAAGCGTAAGCAAGCTTGAAGACGGAGTTGTATTAAACATAGGCTGCGCTGTAATACTGCCGGAAGTTTTTCTAAAAGCATTAACAATTGCAAGAAATCTTGGATTTAAGGTCGAGAAAATAACAGCAGCAAACCTTGACATGATCGATCATTACAGACCAAGGGAGAATGTTGTCCAGAGGCCGACTTCATTGGGAGGGAAAGGCTTTATAATCATTGAAAAGCACGAAAAGACAATTCCTACGCTGCACAGGGCACTAACGGAGGGGATTTGAAATGAAGCAAAGGCTGTTGAAAATCTTGGAGAATTTTAAAAATAAAAGAATTCTTGTAATAGGGGACATAATGCTTGACAAATACATTTGGGGGGATGTCTCAAGAATAAGCCCTGAAGCTCCTGTTCAGGTGGTTAATGTGTTGAAAGAAACTTATGAAGCTGGAGGGGCGGCTAACGTGGCAAGCAATGTGTCTGCGCTTACAGGAAAGGCATTCATGGTCGGCATTGTAGGGAATGACGAGGCTAAAAATATGCTTCTAGAAGAGCTGAATAAGAGGGACATAGATGTTGAAGGCATATTCATAGATAAAGACAAGCCAACAACCCAAAAAGTTAGAGTAATAGGCAAAAGCCAGCAATTGCTCAGAGTCGATTACGAAAAAAAAGGGCATGCCCATAAGGATACAGAAAATAAAATGATTGCGTTCTTTAATAGGATAATCAACAAAGTGGATGTTGTGGCTGTTTCAGACTATGCAAAGGGTGTAATAACACAAACAATTTGCAACAAACTGATTCAAATAGCAAAAGACAACAATAAGATGATAATTGTTGATCCGAAGCCGAAGCATAAGGATTTGTATGTGAATGCCACCCTGGTAACTCCAAATAATGCAGAGGCAAGCGAAATGACAAATATCGAGGATGGGGACGAGGCTGTCTTGGGCGCGGGTGCCAAGCTTTTGGAATGCCTTAATTCAAATGTCTTAATTACACGAGGGGAAAAAGGCATGTCTTTGTTTGAGAAAGACGGAAGCATAACTGATATTCCGGCAAAAGCCAAGGAAGTTTACAGCATTATCGGAGCAGGCGACACTGTTGTCGCCACTATAGCGCTTGCATTGGCTTCAGGAGCAGATTTGAAGGAAGCGGCTATGCTGGCAAACATCGCAGCCGGGATAAAGGTCGGCAAAATAGGAACGGCTTCTGTAAGCATTGAAGAAATAAAAAGAGAACTTGAGAATTTATGATAAAGGCAGTTTTTTTGGACCGCGATGGTACAATTGTTGAGGATACAGGTTATGTCCATAAAGTGGAGGATTTCAAACTGCTACCAAACTCAATTAAAGGCTTAAGGAAATTAGGAAAATTTATGATTTTTATTGTGACTAACCAATCAGGTATAGGAAGAGGGGTGTATAAGCTGGAAGATTTTAAAAAATTCAATAACAAGATGATTGGTGAATTAGGCAAGCACAAAATAAAAATAAAAAAAATATATTATTGTCCTCATACACCAGAAGACGATTGTGACTGCCGCAAACCAAAGATAAAGTTTTTGGAGGAGGCGAAGAAAGAATTCAAAATTAACTTGAAAAGCTCTTTTGTGATTGGAGACCAAAAAGCGGATATTGAATTAGGCAAAAATGGAAATTGTAAGTCAATACTTGTCTTAACTGGTAACGGGAACAAGACAAAAAAAGATATAAACGCTGATTTTGTTGCTGAAGACTTACTGGATGTTGCAAAATGGATTTTGAAGAATGATAAATAAAAAAATAATCACATTGCAAAAACTCATTCCAATAGTCCAAAAACTGAAAAAACAAAATAAAAAAATAGTCACAACTAACGGAGTTTTCGACATTCTTCATTTTGGGCATGTAAGATACCTTGAAAAGGCGAAAAAGCTTGGCGATGTCCTAATTGTGGGTGTTAACACAGACTCTTCTGTAAAGCAGAACAAAGGCGACAAAAGGCCCATCAATGATGAAAAGTCAAGAATTGCGGTACTGGCAGGCCTGGAAAGCGTTGATTATGCTTTTCTTTTTGGTGAAAAGGATCCAAGGAGCTGGATTTCAAGTATAAAGCCAGATGTTCATGTAAAAGCTGGTGATTATAAATTAGGGCAGATTATTGAGAAAAATGTTGTTGAAAAAAATAACGGAAAAATTATTATTGTTAAAGCAGAAAAGGGATACTCCACAACAGGGCTTATAAACAGTATTCTAGATGCTTATAGAAATCAATAGTTTTTTAAATATTTTACAGTTTTTCTCCACTATGGCAAAACTTTCGGTTATAATACCTGTTTACAATGAAGAAAAAACTATAAAAAAAGTTATAGACAGGGTAAAAGGTGTGCAATTAAAGAACATAGCAAAGGAGCTTGTCATAGTTGATGATTTCTCAACAGACAACACAAGAAACATTTTAAAAAATTTGAAAAATAAATCATTAAAAATATTCTATCATAAAAAAAATATGGGGAAAGGCGCAGCTATAAGGACAGGCATGAAAAACTCCACTGGAGATTTGATAATAATCCAGGATAGTGATTTAGAATATGATCCTAGTGAATATCCAAAATTATTAAAGCCTATTGTGGAAAAAAGGGCAAAAGTTGTATATGGCTCAAGATTGGAATCCATAAGAAAAAATGCAAAAAATATGTACAAGCTGCACTATATGGGCAATTTGTTCCTTACATTGATGACGAATCTATTGTACGGGGCAAGTATAACTGACATGGAAACTGGCTACAAGGTATTCAGAAAAGAGGTAATTGAAGGCATGAATTTAAAATCGAATAGATTTGATTTTGAGCCCGAAATCACAGCAAAAATACTCAAGAAAGGCTTTAAAATCCACGAAATTCCTATAGATTTTACCGGGAGAAAGTTTGAGGAAGGCAAAAAAATTACTTGGATTGACGGCATTAAGGCTTTATACTACCTCATCAAATACAGGGTAGTAGATTAAAATGAGTAAACCAAATATTACTATGTTTTTTCCTGCTTATAACGAGGAGAAAAATATCCTAAAACTGCTTAAATCCGCTATAAAAATTCTTAATGATGTTGCTGATAATTATGAGGTTTTAGTTATAGTTTATGAAGGTTCAACTGATAAAACAATAGACATTGTTAAAAAATTTGCAAATAAAAATAATAAAGTAAAGCTTATAATGCAGCCAAAAGATAAAAAGGGAATTGGTTATGCAAAAATGATGGGATTTAAAAATGCAAAATATCCTTATATTTTTTATGCAGACTCTGACAATCAGTTTAATTTAAGGGAATTCAAGAAGTTTTTGCCCTATATAAGCAAATATGACATTATTGCTGGTTATAGGATTAATAGATACGATCCAAAAATCAGAATTATGATCTCAAAAATCTATAATTGGGCAATGAGCCTCTTGTTTAAGACAAAGGAGCGCGACCTGGACTGTGCCTTCAGGCTGGTAAATAAAAAAGTTATAAATAATATCAAACTAGTATGCCATACAGGAGTTGCAACTACAGAGCTCTTGGTCAGAGCAAGGAAAAAGGGATTTAGTATAAAAGAGATTGGCATCAGCCACTACCCAAGAGAATTTGGAAGATCCTTATTTGAAAGCAATTTGTTAAACTTGCCTAAGCCAAAGGTGGTTATCAGTATATTAAAAGAGATAATCTTGCTTTACAAAGATATAAACTCAAAGAATAAATAATTTTTAAATATTATGGAACTTTCAGTAATCATACCAACTTACAATGAGAAGAAGAATGTTGGAATACTAATTCCAAGAATAGAGCAATTGTTCTATAAAAGGTACAGGAACGATTTTGAGATTATAGTTGTGGATGACAAGTCTCCGGATGGAACAGCAGAATCAATTATAAAACTGAACAATGCATATGGCAACATAAGGTTGATAACCAAAAAGAAAAAAGAGGGCATAGGGAGCGCTCTTAAGGAAGGCTACAGCAATGCAAGAGGCAGCTTGATTTTGTCAACAGATGCTGATTTATCATTTGATGTCAGGGATATGCTTAGGCTGCTCACAGCAATAAAAAAAGGCCGTGACTTGGTTGTTGGGAGCAGGCACAGGGCAGGAGGTTTTTACGAGAAGCCAAATATAAAAACCAAAATCAAGGGATTTATAAGCAAATACGGGAATATGATGACAAGAATTTTAACAAATATAGACATAAATGATTTTTCTGCGAATTTCAGGATTATAAGGAGAAACGTATGGAAAAAATTGAAAGTTGCAGACAATGCCAATTCCATTCTGTTGGAAATGATACTTAAGGCAAAATACAAAGGCTATAAAGTTGCAGAAGTGCCTGTAATGTTCATTGACAGGAAATACGGAAAATCGAAGCTGAGTTTGATCAAGGAAATGCCAAAATTCCTCATGAGGCTGGTTTATTACATCATCAAGTATCGAATTCTAAAATTGGGGTAAGCAGCAGCGTTATTATATGTCAAGAATGCGGAATATTATGCTTAATCCATGTTCTCAAATCGTATTTAGGTTTCCAGCCAAATTTTTTTAATTTTTGTATATTGGCCAGTTCATCCCATCTTTCAATTTTTCTGTCTCTGACAAGGCTCCTGTTTTTTACAATTGTGAATTTTTTGTGCAGGTTTTCCGCTATCATTCCAATAATTTCTTTTATGCTGGTAGAGGCTCCAGTTCCTATGTTAAATATGTTATTTTTTTTAAAGCTCATTGCCATGGTAATTGCACCGGTAAAATCCTTTACATTTAGGAAATCTCTTTTTACATTGTTGCCTATATTAACGACATCGCTCTTCATTGCCCTGCTCAAAAGCAGAGGCAACAAACCTTTATTTTGGTGCTTTCCATAAAGATAGGATGCTCTGAAAATTACATAGTTTATTTCGCAATTGCTTGAATAAGCCCTTATTGTATCCTCGCACATCAGTTTGCTCAGGGAATAAAAATCAACAGGTGATTTATTTTTAACATCAGTTTCTTTGATATTGATATTGTTGCCGTAAACAGCTTGTGTAGAGGGAAAAACTATCCTCTTGACTTTATTTTTGCGCATGGATTCCAAAACATTTACAGTGCCGTTGTAATTAACATCTATAGTTTTTTTGGGGTGCTCCAAAGAAAATGGCACATCAGTTATTGCCGCCAAATGCACGACCACGTCAATTTTTTTTATTAAAATGCCGCATTTTCTCGGCTCCAGCACATCCAATTGCCTCACTTCAATATCTTTTAAATTATTTTTATTCAGGAACTTTGCAAGTTTTTTAGTGTCGGATGCAGTGGCAATTATTTTATTTTTAGAAAAATGCATGTCTTCAATAAGATTTTTGCCTACAAGGCCGTTTGCACCTGTTATTAATATTCTCATTTAAAAAAATCATTGAATGTTTTGATTATGTAGTCAAGATCGCCATGGCTGATATCCTGATGGCATCCTATATAAAAGCCATTGTTGTTTATCCAGTCGGCAACAGGGTAATCACTGACTTTTATTCTGAAAAGTTTTTGATATACTGGCTGGTTTATCAATGGCAGCATTTCCCTTGTTTCAATGCTCTTGCTCTCAAGATAGTTTACTATCCTCTGTTTCTTTTCTTTCCTTAACACTATTGGAAACATCATAAATGAGTGTTCGCAGCCTTTTCTGACTTCAGGAAGCTGAATCCTGCCGTCAAATTTTCCCAGGCCGTCTATGAGGCACTTTGCATTATCTCTTCTTTTCTTTATCATAGTTTGCCATGTTTCAAGCTGCGCCATCCCTAGCGCTGCCTCCATTTCTGTTGCTCTGAAGCTGTGTCCAAGATGGATGAAATTGAATCTTCTGGCAATTACTTCTCTCAGCTCTTTTTTGCTTTTTCCCTTGGAATCGTCAATGCTTATGTATATAGAGTCTCTTCCGTGGTTCATTAATGAGCGTAGCATCACCGCATAGTCAGCGTTGTTTGTTGTATTGATGCCGCCAACTCCAGTAGTAATAAGATGCGCAATATAAGTTGAGAAGCAGCCTATGTCCCCAAGGCTTCCAACCATTTTGCTTTTGTATCTGGCAAACATAGTTTCGCATGAATCTTCAACAATCCTCAAATCATATTTTGCAGCTATTTTTTTGATTTTGTCCATCTCGCATGGAAGCCCAAACAAATGGACCGGGATAATTGCCTTTGTCCTGTCCGTAATTTTATCCTCAATTAATTCCGGGTCAATCCCATAGAAGTTCTTTTCAACATCCACAAACACCGGCTTCAGGCTGTTGTGCACAACAACATTCGACGTGGCTACAAATGTCACAGCAGGAACTATGACCTCGTCATTATTGTTCCAGTTGTGGATTTCTTTCAGAGCTGCAACAGCTATGTGAAGGGCGCTTGTTCCGCTGTTGCTCATTATACCGAATCTGCATTGGTGCAAAGAAGAGAATTTTTTTTCAAATTTTTTAGTGAACTGGCCATAAGACAATCTTTTTCTGTCTAAAGTCTTATTAACATAGAGCTTTGCATTTTTGCTTATGCTGAGTGTGCCTACTCCGATAAATTTCTTGGCCATCAAGAATGGGCTGGTAAATATTAAATTTATAAAGCTTTCGAGCAATAGTAGACATCTAAAGCCAGCATATTTTGTGAGGTATGCCCTATCTTTTTATGCCATAAATTTTTGAGAATCTTTTAATGTCGTGATCAACCATAAGTTTAACAAGTTCCCCGAAAGATGTTTTTGGAGCCCATTTCAGCTTTTTTTTTGCATATGACGGATCGCCTGAAAGCTTTTCAACTTCTGCCGGCCTGAAATATCTGAGGCTGACCTTTACAAGCGCTTTTCCTGTTTTTTTATCTATGCCCTTTTCATTCACTCCCCTGCCCTTCCACAAAATTTTTATACCAATACAGTCAAAAGCTTTCTCGGCAAATTCCCTGACGCTATGGCTTTCCCCGGTGGCTATCACAAAGTCTTCTGGATATTTCATCTGCAGCATGAGCCACATTGCCTCAACATATTCTTTTGCATACCCCCAGTCTCTCTTCGCATTCAGGTTGCCTAATTCAAGAACATCGTCTATTCCTAATTTTATTTTTGCAACTTGCTGGCTTATCTTTTTTGAGACAAAATTTTCGCCTCTTCTTTCAGACTCGTGGTTGAATAGTATGCCATTGCATGCAAACATGTTGTACGCTTCTCTGAAGTTTATAGTTATCCAGTGGGAATAAAGCTTGGCTATGCCGTAAGGGCTTCTTGGATGAAATGGCGTCTTTTCTGTCTGAGGCGTTTCCTGCGCCAATCCAAACAGTTCGCTTGTTGATGCATTGTAGAACTTTACTTTATGAGCCATTCCTAAAATTTTTATTGCTTCAAGAATCCTTAACGTGCCTAATGCATCGGCATTCGCGGTATATTCCGGCATTTCAAATGATATCTGAACATGGCTTTGCGCAGCCAGGTGGTAAATCTCATCAGGCTGCGCTAATTTTAAAATTCTTAAGATGGAGCTGGAGTCGGTCATGTCGCCGTAATGCAGGCTCATATCACCGTTCCTTCTGTGAAAATCGTAAATAGAGCCAATCCTTTCCCTGTTAAAAGAGCTTGACCTTCTGCAGACGCCATGCACTATATAACCTTTCTTCAGAAGGAATTCTGCAAGGTACGAGCCATCTTGGCCTGTTATGCCTGTTATTAAAGCAATTTTTTTCATTGGTAATTTGGAAACTATCAATATTTATATAATTTTTGCAAAATAATGTCCTTCGGAAATTTTATTTATTTTTTCCTGGTGAAAATATACCCATTTTCTGTTTTGTCCCAAGTTCCCTGAACATCATAAACAAGCCATGAATAGCCAATGTTGCCAACAGGCTCAAAATTCTGCTTTAGCCACTGGTAGCATACCCATTTTTGGAATTGAAGGCTGTTTGCGGGAACCAAAATTTTTCCTAAAGCTGGCTGGCATCCTGGGTCAACAGCAACAGGCTCGTTCACTTTGCTGATATAGTATTTCACCAAATCCAAATCCTGCTCCCAATCCAAATTGGAATCAATGGTGTATTTATACCCATTTTTGGGTCCGCCGATGAATTCATTGAAATAAGCCAGGTGGTGAGGGATTACCAGCAATGACCCTGCCAAATACCATACCGCCAATAAGGAAATTATGCCTATAAAAATCTTATTTTTTAAAGGGTAAATTGAAAGGACATGCCTATAGCCAACTGCTGTTTTGCTGAAAAAAGACAGCATGAACAGGATTATGAGCATATAAATCAGCAAATAACTCTCTGAAATGCTAATTCTTCTAAAATACAAGAATCCTAAAATGAGAAAAATAAATATAGGAATAGGTGTCTTAATTAGGATGTGGAAAATATAATAAGAGCTTGGTTTTTCCCCTATTTTTCCAAGGAAAAAAAAGCCCCTGACTTCGTCCTTTGCCTGCCATTGCGCCTGGTCGTGGCCCAAAACATACTGCTTGGGCAATAGTATAGGTACCCAGTTTACAAGTTTGTTTTTGTATAAAGCATTAAAAGAGGAGCTCATAAATTCTTCTTTGTCGTATTTGCTTAATGGGGCAAAAGTGCCGTTGAAAAAATACATTAAATTTATGACAAGCCATCCAATTAAAAATATTATCAGCAAAGAAAAAACAATGTCAAATGACTTCTTTAGGCTGGGTTTTTTGATTTTAAAGAAAAAATCAGCTTTAAAGTCCTTAAAAAAATAAACAAGGATGGAATACAATACAAATGTTGGTATAAGAAAAACAGAGAGCAGCTTGGTGATCTGTGCCAAGCCAAAACATAAACCGGCTATTAACAGGCCCTTTTTTGTTGGTTTGTTGACATACTTCCAAAAAGTGTACATTGAAAGAAAGATAAAGAGTGCGCCTCCGATGTCAGCTGTTACCAGGCTTCCAAAAGCCAGAATGTTGGGCGAAAATGCTGCCAGAAACAGGGCAAAAAGGCCTGCTCTTATCCCGTACAGGTCTCTTGCCCAAAGAAAAACAAGATAGGCCAATATAGCCATAAAAATTAATGGCACAAGCCTTGAAGCGAGCAAAATTCCTCTTGGAAACGGAGTTATTTTCCCCGTGATATAATCCAATTGGGTGCCCCTGTCAAAATTATTGAATTTGCTTTTATCCGTGACAAAAAGCAAAGGCAGCGCTGCCAAAGTAGAAGTCAAAGGCGGATTAATTATGCCTATCTCCCACTTGCTTGTTGTAAGGTATTTGTAGCCCGCATTTAAATGAAAATTTATTTCGTCAATTGTTCTTGACTTGACGCTTGCAATGAAAAAGCCTTGAGTGAACATCAAAAAAAGCAGTATCGCAACAATATATCTTGATTTCATTTTTGCTATTGCATATCATTAATGTTTTAAATACTTTCTATTTCTATTCGTCAAATAGAGATAGTTTTAAATACACAAATTGCAAACCTTCGTTCAAAAAATGACCCAGCAAAAACCATTTTCAGTGACAGATGCTTATGGATCTATGTTTGGAAGCAAAGTTGAAGAAACAGAAAACTTTTTGCCAAACATACTCCCGCTAAATCTGAATAAGCCCCTTATACAGTCAGTTATGGACAGGGCAAAAAGGGAAAATAAATGGGTGCTTGCATTTGTCATTGGAACAAAGCCGTGCTTCTATAAGTTTTATGGCTCTATTGTTGCTGCTAATAAGGCTAACATTCCAAATTTCATAATAAACTCGAACCAGCATTACGATGATGTCTTGACAAGAGGATTAACAGAGTTCAATCTGCAGAATCAGGTGGCATCCAATCTTGCCATAAGGGGCGACTTGGCGCAGAAATCTGCGGAGTTATTGATGAAAGTAAGCTGGCTTGCGCGCTATCTGAAAAAAAAATGGCCGACTGTCACAGTTGTGCCTGTTGTGCTGGGCGACACAATAATGACTGCTATTGTGCCTGTTGCATGGATGTTTTCAAGGATTGAGAAAGCTGTGCAAGTAGAGGCTGGCTTGCGCTCAATGGCGCCTGAGGTTATGAAGCGCTACAAGGATGTCGATATTGAAACTTTCATTGACCAGCAATTTTACGGCAAATGGCTGCTGCTCAGAAATGAGCCATTCCCAGAGCAATGGGACACATACACTTCAGCCGCAGGAAGCGAGTATTTGTTTGCGCCAGTTAACCTAAACAAGGAGCACTTGATAAGAGAGGGCTATCCTGAAAAGAACATATGGGTTGTCGGGGGCGTAGTTGTTGACGCTCTTGAACTGAAGAGAAAAGAGAAGCCTGAAAAAAGTGTTTTTGATATCTATCCGCAGCTTGAAAAAGGAAGATGGCTGAGAGTAGATATACACAGGAGAGAAAATTTAACGCCAAGAAGGTTTAAGGCTATCATAGGCATCATTAGTGACTTGGTAAAAAAGGGATATAATGTCAATTTCATAGAGATGAGTGCTACAAGAAACGCCCTTGATTATTATAAAATGAGAAGCATAATAAGCAAACTGGGAAAATACAAAAATTTCCTGCACACAAATGTTTGGCCGGAGTATGCGCATGTTGTTGAATTTTTTGATTCAAAAAATTGCTTAGCAGCCTTGACAGACTCTGGTGGCGTGCAGGAAGAGCTGAATTTAATCGGAAAAGCCTGCTTGACATGCAGGCTAAGCACCGACAGGCCAGAGACTGTATTCAATGCAAAAAGTAATATATTGGTGCCTCCGATAAGCAGCGAGTACATGATGAAGATAATAACCCACATAACCAAAAAAGAATCCATCCTCAAGGGTATGGAAAACGCCAAGGAATTATACGGCAGGAATGCCGGCCATAGGATAATTTCCATTATTTCTAAGCTAATTGGCAAGGACGAGCGCCCGTTCAAATGGGCTCATGAAGCCCTTGGCTTATGGAGAGAAAAATCTAAAGGCATTGAATATTTATGAAATGGAAAAATTTAATACTCATATTGTCTTTATCGCCTCTATTTTTATATTGAGCTTGTTTTTCCTAAACAGCATTCTGCATGAAGGTGCTATACTGGACAATATCCACTACATTAATGACTTGACATTTCTTTCATATAATACAAAGGAATCGCTTAAAAATAATGAACTGCCTTTATGGACTCCTTATTTTTATGCCGGGCACTCTATGCTGGCTATTCCAGAAAGTTATATGTTTGACTTGAATTTTTTATTCATTTATTTGTTCAGGAATATATACCTGGCAATGAACCTTGCGCTTATCCTCTATTTTTTCTTGGCTGGCATAGGCATTTATATTTTGGTGTATAATCTTGCTGCCAATAAAAAAGCTGCTTTTATTTCTGCCATTATCTATATGTTCAACGGGTTTATGCATTCGTTTATCATACATGGGCACATAAACGTACTTGAAGGTTATGCTCTGCTTCCTTTTGTATTCCTGTTTGTTTATAAGGCATTAAAAAGCAAGATGTGGATCTTTTATAGTATTCTGGCTGGAATTTGCTTCGCCCTTCAAATTCTGTCAGGCAGCATGATATTCTTTTTTTACACTGCATTGCTGGTATTTTTTTATATGGCTTTCAGCTTAATCGGCAAAAGCTTCGCTAGCAGGCTTATAAAGGCAGGCTTTATAGGAATTGTTATAGTTGTTGTTGCATTGGGTGTTGCTGCCATAAAACTCCTGCCTGTCCTTGAATTTACAAAGCTGTCAAACAGGGCTGTTAATGTTTCCTTTGAAGAATTCTTAGGGCATCCTGTAAATCTTAAAGAGATAGCCAGAATCCTTGTCACAGATATCGGTTACGCTGACACTTCAGCTGCGGTGGGCATAATTGGAATGATTTTGCTAATTTGCTCGTTCCTGAACTATAAGAAAAAGATTATAGCTTTTTCCCTGATTCTTGTCGTTTTTTCCCTGTTATTCGCATCAGGCACTTTTGTTGCGGATATAATGTATAAGATTCCAGGCTTTGACAAGCAAAGGCATATTGAAAGGGCACTGATGTTGTTTGCTTTTGCAGCTTCTATTTTGATTGCCTATGGCTTTATTATCCTGTCTGAAAAACTAAGGAAATACACCGCTTATTTAAAATACGAGAATTTATTTTTTGCAGGAATAGTTTTTCTTATATTGCTGGAGCTGCTTTTTTTGCAGGATATTCCAAAGGGCATAAAGGTTACAGAGCCTGACGAGATAAAACTTCTTGATTACATAAGCAAGGATAATTCAATGCTAAGAACCATAAATCTTGCGCAAAAAGACATAATAGGATCTGCTGGATACAATTACTATGCACAAAAGGGAATTTCTGAGGTCAAAGGGGGAGGCGGCATATGGGTCAATGACTACGTAGCTTTTGTTGGCATCGCACAGCAGTCATTAAATTCAAAGATGTTGAGCGTGCTGAATGTCAAATACATTGTTTCTGACAAGATGCTGGAAGCAGATAACCTATCACTTGTTGGAAAATTCAACGAGTGCAGAGAGTGTCCTGTGGGAAATGCTTTTGGCCCTTACCTTTTCAAAAATGAGCGCTTCTTGCCGCGATACCATGTTGTTCCAAATGCCATACTGGTTGTGGGGAGCAATTTACAGGTAAAGCAGCTTATCTACAATCTTATGTTTCTTAACTGGGAGCCAAAAAATGCTGTTATGATAGAGGGAACAAACATAAATGACTACAGCGTGGATTTTCTTGAAAAATTTAAAATTATATTCTTATTAAGGGATTCTGTAGATCAGAATGGCATTGGCAAATTGCGAGAGTATGTGAATAAAGGAGGCACAATTGTCCCTGATATTTTAAATGGAAAAAACAGTATTTCTGATGAGGAAATAACAGCAATGTTCAGTAAAATCGCTGGCAGCTATAAAGAGATAAATATCAGTGAGTATTCAAACAATAAAGTAGCTCTTAATTTAGACGGAGAAACGGGATGGCTTGTTTTAGCCGAGAGGTTTGCATATTTTCCAGGATGGAGCGCGAAGATCAACGGGAGGGATGTTAAGGTATTAAATTCGGATAATGTGATAAGTTCTCTGTATTTAGACGGCGAAAAAGGAACTTTGACATTTGAATATAAGCCTGATTCCTACAGAAGAGGAAAATTGGCATCTTCTTTAGCTGTTGTTGCGATAGCTATCTATTTAGGCCGCTTGATTTATAAGAAGAAAATTAAGTCTGGTGATCAGCTTGAAGATTGATTTGGAAAAAATTTTTCTGGCAATCTTTTTGTGTACTTTGTTGTTTATAGGACCCGGCATATTGTTCGATCATAAAATTAAGCATCAATTTCCATATGCCTATCTTGCGTCGGATGCCTTCCAGCACCAGGTAAGGGCAGAAGCTATTAAAGACGCAGGCAATTTCAGGTATGAGGCATTTTATATCTCAAAGGGCTATGACGATGCTATTGGCAGATACCCTCCTGTTTTGTACCATATTGCAGTAATTTACTCCTATTTGGGGAATTTTGAAGTTTATGATTCCATATACTTCATCACCTTCCTATTCAGTTGCTTTGGGATATTGGTTTTTTATTTAGTGATAAGAGCCTTCAACAAAAATATTGCAATATTGTCATTGCCTTTGTCATTGCTCATATTTTCAAAAACCCCTATGATTGGATTTGTCTGGGGTCATTGGCCTTTTTTGCTTGGTCAGTTCTTTTTAGTCGCATTATTCTGGGGATTTGCCAAAATTAGTTTGGAAAAATCCTTTCTTTTTATTGGGATTTTTCTGGGCGCAGTTATCCTGTCCCATACTGCAAATTTAGTTTTTGCCTTATTTTTTGCATTTTTATTTTTGGTTATGCAGTTATTGAATAAAAATTTAAGTTGGGTACTGATAAGAAAAATAATATACATTTGCATTATAGCTTTTGTTCTAACAGTGTATTATTTGATAATTTTTAAAAATACATGGGTCATTACACAGCCTTATCAATTTGCACTGATGCCAGTTTGGAGCGATCCTGGGTTATATATACTGGATTTTAAGATTATTGCAGCCTTTATCTTTATAGGCGCAATTTTTTCCATGCTGTCGTTTAAAGCGGGTGCTAATACGGCAACTCTGGCGTCATTTTCGATGTTGTTGCTTGGGTTTGGCAATTATATTGGATTTGGCTGGAGAGCCTTTCAAATAAGGTTTCTATGGCCCATTTACCTTTCATTTTTCTTTGGTTTTGCGGCTTACAAAATATTAAGATTTTTTATTAAGAATTGGGGTACAATTCACTCTGTGATTTTTGGTTTATTTTTCATTTTTCTGTTTGTCGGCGTCGTCAAAATGCCTTTTATCCTGCAGTATGAGAAGTTTTCAAATTCAGGCTTAATGGACGATTACCACTGGTCTGCCTTAAAATGGCTGAGCGGGAATGCAGAGCATGATTCAAAAATTTATTTTTTATATGGTGATATTTACAGCCAGGATGCTTTGCTCAGAAACTCAAAAAGACTGCATTATCAGGTTGATCCTGATGATTTTGCAAAGGCGCTTCAGAACAAAAAACTCAAGAGGTATTACGTAAGCGAGCAGCCCGGCGATGGCGGCGGCGGGATTGCTGTAAGAAAGGGCTTGTTTAGGTTTGAATATCCCATTCAATCAAGGCCACCAGAAGATTTTTTTGGGCATCAGGATATTTGTAATTTTGACTATGTTGTTTTGGACAAAGTGTCGAGACAGCCTGTCCTAGCGCAGTATAATTTGATTATAGCGGCAGAATTATTGAAAAAAGAGTATATTAAACAGGTTTTTGAGAATGATGCAGTAATGATATTAAAAAATAAGAACATTGGAGATGATTGCATTGAAGAAAGAAGTTTTTAGCTTGCTAAGAAGAGAGTTTCAGCGTATAGGGTTGTTATTTTTATTAGTTTTGGCTATTTTTAAAATTGCGTTTTTCAAGGAAAATTCACTTGTTTTGCTTAGAAGTGTTTTATCGATATTTTGGATATTTGTCCTGCCCGGATACTTTATAATGTTCTATTGGAAGGAAAAACTTGAGTTTATGGAAAGATTTGTAATAGGAATTGCCTTGTCAGCCGGCATAACCGGGATATTCAGCTATTATCTTGGATTGATAGGCTTGAACATCAAGTACCATGCAGTTTTGTTGCCCTCTGTAATCATTATAGCAGGATTTATCATATTAATCAAAAAGGCAGATTAATTAATTTTTAATTTGTACTTTTTTAATGCGAATGCCATAAGCATAAGAGCCAAAAATGTGAGTATAATTGCTATCCTGAAAGATATCAAAAGCCCAAGAATGTAGACTAAAGAAGGAAATATTGTAAGTCCCAGCAAAATAGCAAAAATAAGTTTTTCACTTTCGGAAATTTCAAATTTGCTAAGCATGATATAAAATGGAAGCGATATAAAAATAAGCCCAAAAATGATACGAAGCCCAGTTATGCCAAACAGCACAAACGAGAAAACTATTATTGTTGAGAATACCAGTGACAAAAATACAACAAACATTTTGAACTCATCGCTCTTTGCTTTCAAGGTTTATACACCCTTATGTTATCTTTGCCATAAGCCAATGAATGGTTGGCTAAAGCATTTTTTTCAAACAGCTGCATTTTATTAAAAGTTTCTTTGTCATTTAAGGGGCCCAGCATTGTGTAGTCCAGCATGATATACCAGTCCCTTGATTTCAAGATTTTGTCCTTGTCTTCACGCAGAAAGTAAAATCTGGTTACATGCTGCGACACTGCAGCAAACCATCTGATCTTTTTTGACGTTACAGACAGCACATTGTCAGGAGTGTAAGGTATACCTAAAACTGTAATGTTAGCAGAGGCAGGAACATTTTCAAGAATCCACTGCGCTGCTTGATATTCCTGCTCATTTAATGTGCCAAAAAAATCATTATAGGTATTTTTATTCAGTATTTTTGAAGCACTTGCCATATTTACTGATAATGCAAAATAAACAAAAATGGTAGCGACTCCATATTTCAAAAATTTATTATAGTTTGATGAAAGCTTTAGAAAAGAGCCTAGATAGACAGCTCCTATCGCCGTTAAGGGCGCAAATATGTGGGCGGTAGCTGACAATGATCTGTGCAAAAATGAAGCTTTTCCTATGAAGTCCCTATGAAGAACAAGGTACAAGCCTATAAGCCATGCCATTAAAAGCAAGTCCTTTTCTTCCCTTCGCAGCGCTATAAATAATGTGCCGAGCAGCAAAAATGGCAATGTCCACAAGCCATGCATCTCCTTGAAAGAGAAGTAGCTTGGAGGCACGCTCCCGGCAAAATCTTTTGGGTCCATGGACCACTTAAGCAGCCTGGATAGGTCTATATTTTTTCGGGCCTGCTAATTGTCCTCAGTTTTTTTAATGCCAATCTCTGGAAAAATATTCAGCGTTTGATACGGAAATGCCATGAACATGGCTAAGAAGATTATTGCTGCTGTTAAAGTGTGCTTCCAATTAAAAACAAATTTTTTTTGTTTTAAAGACAAAAGAATGTAAAGTACTATCAGCCCGAAAACAGCATGGAAAAAAGAAAGCGGATGTATAAGAAAGGAGATACCCGAAAGCATGGCAGTCAGATAAAGATATAGCGGTTTATTATCATTATTTGAAAATTCTATAAAATACTTATAAAAACAATATAAAATCAGAGGCACAAATGAGTATCCAAATCTCTCAGGCCATTGCCCCCAAAGGTACGGCATAAAATCCCTTGGTGAAAATATTATCAACAATGAAGAAAGAATGGCTGGCAAAAACCCGAATAATGAGTTTACAACAAAATACAGGGTTATTATAACAAATGTTGCCATTATTGTATTTAAAAGGAATATCGGCAAAAATCTGTCTCCCCCTAATATCTGCATAACTCCCAAAGAAGCGTGGAATGGAGGGGCATACCACAAAGTATGGGGTTTGAACTTATTATCGTAACCATACCTTAAGTCTATGTAAGGCGGCAAATATACGATTGATTTGTCATTAAACGCCATGTAGTCTCCAACTTCAAAATGCGACATCGCATCGTATTCTCCATAAGGTATTTTTCTTTCATGATAAGGCTGCGACCAGAAATAAATTGCAAATAGGTACACCAAAACGAAGATAAATGTTTGGATATAGTTTTTGCTTAATTTCATATTGATATGTCAAATAAACTGATTTATAAACATTTGTTATGGGCAGATAATCTAAACAGATATCAGACTGCATATTTTATCTATATCTAACTTATCTACCGCAACCTTTTTAAATCATTTAATCCTACTTATTGCCTTGGACGGTCATAGGGGCTTGGTTCACCCGTTCCCATCCCGAAAGGATGTGCACCAAGCACTTTCCGGGTTCACGGAAGTTAAGCAAGCCTCCGTTTCCAGCAGTACTGCACTTATGTGTGGGAACCTGGAAAAGCTGTCCACCTTTATATTCTCTCCAAATCTTTTTTAGAATGAATATGCACTTCTTTTTCAGAGCTTAAATGGCCGTTAAGCAGCCCTTTCTCAGCAAGCTCAGGAAAAACACTGAACTCAAGGCTGGCTCCTGAATATTCGAAAATCTGCGGCTCTGCCACAAAGATAGGCGAAAACACAAGGTATATGTCCGATTTTTTAGGCTTTTGGGTGAAGGTAAGCACCTTGTTGCCCTCAACTCTTACAGTCCCCTTTTCACTTGGCTTTGAAGATGTAGTAAGCATGATTGTTGCAATTGCATTCTGCTTTATGTGGTCATTCCACAGCTCTTCAATGTTTATCCTGTTAAAAATTATATCGCCATAAACAACAAGGAAATTGGAATTAATTTTTCCTTTAAGCAGCCTCAAAGAATCCGCAGTGCCACTGGATTGCTTTTCCTCTATGTAGCTTATTTTTACGCCATATTCTGTGCCGTCCTTCAGCATCTCAAACAATCTTGTCAATAAGCTGTGCCTTGCAACAATAAACACAGTCTTGAAATTGTTCTCCCTCAGCTTTTTCAAAGCCAATTCTATAACAGAATTGTTTTTTATCCTTGCAGTCGGTCTGTAGTCATCTTTTGAAATTCTCAAATGTCTGTCATTGCCGCCAAGAAGAATAACAGCTGCTTTGTTCTCCCCCAAAGCGTTCTTGGCAAGGTGCTCTATAGCTTGGCTTCTGTTGCGGATATAGACATTGTCAACGATGGAGTCTATGTCCTGCAAAGTTTTCTCATTTATTGTTATTGAAATCTTGGTTTTAGGCATTTTATTGTTTTGTTGTATTGAATGTATTGGCGAGGCATTGCGATATGTCGATAAATCGCAAAGCGATTTTCGATCATCATCGAAAATCTTTGATTTTCGAGATGGCAGAAAAGCAATGCCGAGCACTAACTATTGTCTCGAAGGGACGGATTGAATTTTTATAATCAATTCACATCATTTTTGGTAGTATAAAGTAGGATAATGGTAAGATATTTAAATATGTTTCTCTTCTAAAGCCATGATGAAAATTGCAATTGTTGGCGCAGGCTATGTTGGCCTTGTTACAGGAGCGTGCTTTGCAGAGCTTGGCAATGATGTTGTGTGCGTCGACATAGACGAAGACAAGATAAGAAAGCTGAATCAAAACATCATTCCAATATTTGAGCCCGGCTTGGAAGAGTTATTGATGAAAAACATGAAGAAAGGAAAAATAAGCTTCACAAGAGAGCTTAAAAAAGCAATAAAAGAGTCTGAAATAATATTCATCTGCGTTGGAACTCCCCCAAAGGAAAACGGAGAAGCGGATTTGAGCTACGTTGAAAACGTTGCAAGGACCATTGCTGATGCAATGGACTCCTACAAGATAATTGTGGAAAAAAGCACTGTGCCTGTTGAGACAGGGGAAAAGGTTGCAAAGTCAATAAAGAGCTACAATGCGCACAAGGCTGATTTTGATGTTGTCAGCAATCCTGAATTTTTAAGGGAAGGGAGCGCTGTGAATGACTTCATGCACCCTGACAGGATAGTGATAGGGTGCGAGAGCGAAAAAGCAAAGAAAATAATGAGTGAATTGTACTCGCCATTAAAAGCCCCAATTATATTCACAGACATAAAAAGCGCTGAAATCATAAAGCACGCATCAAACTCGTTCTTGGCAACAAAAATATCATTCATAAATGCAATAGCAAGCATCTGTGAATTGTCAGGGGCTGATGTTGAAAAGGTTGCAGAGGGAATGGGGCTTGACAAAAGAATCGGAAGAAGCTTCCTTGATGCTGGCATAGGATATGGAGGATTTTGCTTTCCAAAGGATGCAGAGGCATTCATAAGAATATCAGAAAAGTTTGGATATGACT
>JACPMU010000003.1 GCA_016185865.1 Candidatus Woesearchaeota archaeon
ACAAACATAAGAAAAGGGCTTGATTTGCAGGGAGGCACAAGGGTGCTTTTGCAGCCAGAATCCAAGCTTAGCCAGTTTGACATGAGCATCTTGATTGACAACATGAAAGAGAGGCTTAATGTCTACGGATTGAGCGACATAGTGATAAAAGATGCCAATGATTTGGTTGGCAACCAGTACATTGTTGTTGAGATTGCAGGCGCAACAGAAGAAGAGATTAAGGATTTGTTGGCAAGACAGGGAAAGTTTGAGGCAAAAGTTGGAAATAACACTGTCTTCAGGGGAGGCAATGACATTGTTTATGTTGCAAGAAGCGCAAATGAAGCTGGCATTGACCCAGGCGCAGGCTGCTCCTCTTCAGCCTCTCAATGGTTCTGCAGGTTTAGGTTTTCAATAACATTAAGCCAGGAAGCAGCCCAACGGCAGGCTGATGCAACAAAAGGCTTGACAGTTGTTTACGACCCAGTTTCCGGAAGAAGCGATTACCTAAGCGAAAAATTGGAGCTTTACCTTGATGATAAAAAGGTAGATGAGCTGAGCATAGGAGCTGATTTGAAAGGAGAGGCTGTAACTCAAATAGCAATCTCAGGCTCTGGGACAGGGGCAAACAATCAGGAAGCTATTTTCAATTCGCTGCAAAACATGAAAAGGCTGCAGACAATTCTGATAACCGGCTCTTTGCCTGTCAAGCTTGACATTGTAAAGACAGATGCAATTTCCCCGGTTTTAGGGGAAGGCTTCGTCAAAAATGCAATTTTAATGTCGTTGCTTGCAATATTTTCAGTTGCAGTTGTTATTGGCATAAGATACAGGAAGATGATGATAGCAATACCTATCCTGATAACAATGCTTTCTGAAGTCATCATTTTGCTTGGGGTTGCAGCCTTTATAGGCTGGAACATTGACATGGCTGCAATAGCAGGAATTCTTGTTGCAATCGGCACCGGTGTTGACGACCAGATTGTAATAACAGACGAAACTTTAAAAGGGGAAACAGCCAATGTGTACAACTGGAGGGAAAAAGTCAAGAGGGCATTCCTGATAATAATGCTTGCTTACCTTACTGTTGTCGTTGCCATGATTCCACTGATATTTGCAGGAGCCGGATTATTAAAAGGATTTGCAATAACCACAATAATCGGAGTTACAATCGGAGTTTTTGTCACAAGGCCTGCATACTCGTCTTTTGTTGAGATAATGATGAAATAAATAAGTATAAAAACAATCAATTTTCCAATCCTCAAATGGCAACCAAACTATGGTCAATTTTGCTTGTTTTGTTCACAACTCTATTGACTTCTTCTGCCCAGATACTTTTGAAGAAAGGCTCTTCAAGCCTGAGCTTTGACATACTCGGCATTTTATCAAACCAGCACCTCATAGGAGGCATCTTTCTTTATGCTATCGGAGGCATTTTGATAATAATCTCGTTCAGGGGAGGCGAAGTTTCTGTTTTGTACCCTATTATCGCAACAAGCTATGTCTGGGTCAGCTTTTTGAGCATTAGATTTTTGGGAGAGACAATGAATTTGATGAAATGGATTGGAATAATCTCAATTATTGCAGGCATAATCTCAATAGGCTTTGGAAGCAAGGAACCTTCGGCAGCTTTGTAAAATGGCAACGCAACTATGGGCTATAGGATTGGTAATTTTGGCAACCTTTATAGGAGCTTTTGGCCCTATACTGCTTAAAAAAGCATCTGCCAAAAGATTGTCAAAGCTAAGCTCGCTTGCTACCAACTATCATCTTTTTGGAGGAGTTGCTTTGTATGCAATAGGAACTTTGCTGTTTGTGCCTGCGCTAAAAGGAGGAGATTTGTCTGTTTTGTATCCCTTTGTTGCGCTTGCATACATCTGGGTAAGCCTATTGAGCGTCAAGTTCCTGGGGGAAAAAATGAACAGGGTTAAATGGCTTGGGATTGCACTGATAATAATAGGAGTAAGCTTTATCGGCATCGGCAGCCAGTAGAAATGTTTTTATATCCTTATGGATAGCAATGCACAATGCCAAAAACTTTTGTGATATCATTGGGAGGCTCGTTGATATTTCCCGACAATCTGGACAAAAAATTTCTCAATAATTTTAAAAAAATCTGCGGCGGGGGAAAGCTTGCAAGAACTTTCCAGCAAACAGCATCCAAAAGGAAAAAATTGGGCAACAGGGAGCTGGACTTGCTTGGCATCAAAGCCACAAATATAAATGCGCACTCGCTGAAATCCGTTTTTGGCAGCGAAGCAAACAACTCCATAATCACAAACCCCAATTCAAAAATTAATTTCAAAAAAAATATAGTTATAGCAGCAGGCTGGAAGCCAGGGTGGAGCACTGATTACGATGCAGTGCTGCTGGCAAAAAATTTGCGCATAAGGAAAGTCATAAACATGAGCAATGTTGACTATGTTTATGACAAAGACCCAAAAAAGCACAAAGATGCAAAAAAAATCGGAAAAATAACTTGGCAAAATTACAGCAGATTAATAAGCAAAAAATGGAAAGCAGGAATGAATGTGCCTTTCGACCCTGTTGCTGCAAAAGAGGCAAAAAAATCAGGAATAAGAGTTAACATTATCGGAAAAGATTTAAAGAATTTGGAAAATCTATTGAACGGAAAGAAATTTAGAGGAACAGTAATAGAATAATCAAAATGGAAGAAGAATACAACTGGGAGCTTATCCTCAAAATTGCAGTTCCAATCGCACTGGCAGAGGCATACATTTTTTACACAAACATAAGCAATGGATGGAAGTGGCTTTCCTTGATTGTTGGATCATTATTTGCTGGCTGGATTGTCTATCTAAAAAACAAAAAGAAAAATAATATTTTCACAGCAGTTGCAATCGTATTTTTGGCTGCATTAGTTGTAAGGTTTTTGAAGAATTTTGGGCTTGTTTAAATAAAATCGCTTATCTTGTGCAATTTTTCCTCGTGCCACAGCCACCACAGCAATACAATTGCTTCAAGGCCTTCAGCAGCCAAAGGCAGCCCCAATTTCCCCACAAGGTTCAATCCGTAGACAGCATCCGAAAACGGGTAAAGCGGCGCAAGCCCGCCAACCAAAAGCCAGTCAAGAAAAATATGGAATGCAACCCCGAATGTTATGACTGCAAAAATCTCGCTTGCTTTTCTGTTGAAGTCAAAATAAATCAGCGAAATAAACAAAAATATGAAAATAAACAGAAATGTATGCGTAAAAATTCTATGGAAAAAAGGCACGTCAAACCCCAAAAAATTGTTCAATAACCAAAACAATGGAACATCAATGTCAGGAAGCAGCCCTGCAATTCCCCCTATGAACACATAATGCAGCGGCATTTTGCGCTTGTTCTTTAAAAAATGATCTCTGAACAAATCCAATGCAATTATCGTGAACAAGACATGGACAACA
>JACPMU010000023.1 GCA_016185865.1 Candidatus Woesearchaeota archaeon
GCTCTGAAAAATCCCCTCCAGGAGGGCTGACAGCGCCAATAACGCTTATGCTTCCCTCTTTTTTTGTTCCAAGCGGAATAACTCTTCCTGACCTTTCATAAAACTGAGCAAGCCTTGTTGACAAATAAGCAGGATAACCCTCTTCACCCGGCATCTCTTCCAGCCTTGAAGAAATTTCTCTCATTGCTTCCGCCCATCTTGATGTTGAGTCTGCCATCAATGCAACAGAATATCCCATATCACGATAATATTCTGCAATTGTAATTCCTGTGTAGATGCTTGCCTCTCGTGCTGCAACCGGCATATTGGATGTATTTGCAATTAAGACTGTACGGTTCATCAAAGGCTTTCCGCTTCTTGGGTCAATAAGCTCTGGAAATTCAGTGAGGACTTCTGTCATCTCATTTCCCCTTTCTCCGCATCCGACATAAACAATGATGTCTGCATCGCTCCATTTTGCTAATTGTTGCTGAGAAACCGTTTTCCCGGCGCCAAACGGCCCGGGAATCGCAGCCACTCCTCCTTTTGCCAATGGAAACAAAGCATCAAAAATTCTCTGCCCTGTTATCAAGGGCGCTTCAGGCTTTAATTTGGAGCTTACAGGCCTTTGAATCCTTACAGGCCAATTGTGCTTCAATTTCAGTTCAAACCCATTGTCAAGCTTTCCGATGACATCATTTACTGTAAATTTTCCGGATTTTATATCAGCAATCTTGCCTTTTTGGTTGGGAGGCAGCATAATCTTATGCATTATTCCCGGATTTTCCTCAACTTCTCCGATAATATGGCCGGCAGAAACAGAATCATTATTTTTAACAACAGCTTTAAAGTCCCATTTCTTTAATGGATCAAGACCTGGGGCGTCAACACCTCTTTTTATGAAGTCGCCCATTTGCTTGATAAGCACAGGCAGCGGCCTCTGGATTCCATCATAAATAGAGCCAAGCATTCCGGGGCCAAGCTCGACCTTCAACGGCTCTCCTGTGTCTATGACAGGCTCTCCTGGCTTTATTCCTGATGTGTCCTCATAAACCTGTATTATCGTCTTTTCCCCATCAATCTGGATTACTTCGCCCATCAGTTTCTCATTCCCAACCCTGCATACATCATACATTCTTGGCTTGATGCCTTTAGCCACAACAACAGGGCCTGCAATCCTGAATAAAACTCCTTTGTCAGTCATTTCCACAAGTCAACTCCTATTGATTTTTTTATTAATCTCTTCAGGCTATCCTGCTCAACCTTTGTTGAAACCGGAATAAAGACAGGATCAACAGAGGCTTCTATTTCCGTTCTTTCATGTGATTGCAAATTTTCTATGATTTTCTCATCGACAACAACAATGCCTATTTCTTTTTTGCTTTTCATGTTTTTCAGCTCATTAAAATAATTAGCATTTACCTCAACAATGTCCCTTATGCCTGCTAACTGGAATCCTACAATGAATTCATTGCTTCCCATTACAGCAACTTTTACCATTTTAAAGCACCAGCTGGCTTTCCATGAACTCCTCGCTCAAGCCAAGCTGCTTTCCTTTTATTATAATTTTTAAGTTTCTCACTTCTATGTCCTTTGCAAACATGTAGCCAAGTATTACATCGACTGACAAGGGATGCTGGTGCAGGAGCAAAATTGACTGCTTAAGCAAATGCTTGTAAAGCTCCGTCTCAAGCATTATCAATGAGCCGCTTTTTTTAAAGTCTTCAATCCCTTTTGAAATGACGTTTCTGTACTCTGTCTTTTCCAATGCCCTTGAAATCTCCCCTAAATCTTCAAGGCCTGCCAAAGCGGTTATTTTTGAATCGCTTAAGCTGCCTGATTTAATGATAAAATCTTTTATAGTTTCTTTTCCGAATTTTGCCTTTTTCAGCCTCAGCAATGTCAGTATGTTCAATGCCTCGGCTTCCCTGAGCAAAAAATTTCTGAAAAGAGCGCCTTCCTTTGGCAGAATTTCCGAAAACTGCATTAAATGCGTGTAGTAAGATTTATCCAAGGCATTTTCAATTGTTATGAGGCTGTTTTTTTCCTTTAAATCCTTCAGCCCATTTGAAAACAGGCCAAAGTCCGCGATCCTGCTGCTTTTCAGAATATCCTCGATTGACTCTTTTTTCAAAAGCGACATCAAAAAATCATGGCTCAATGCCCCTGCTGCTGTTATTGAATTTAAAATAAGCTTTTCATTTGCGTTTGTAAATCTGCCCCTTAGTATTGTTTTAATGTCCTCTATATCCTTCCTTTTTGCATACTCTCTGATCAGCAAACCAAGCTCGTAAGGCGAAATTTTTATCAGTTTCTTGAAAGATTCTGCAAGGCTTTTGTTCAATGCAAGCTCCAATAAATCAGCTCCGCTGTATTCGCCAGCCAGCTCATTTATTTCTTTTTTATAGCTTGAGTCCTGCAGAAATTTTGCAATTTCGCTGAATCCCATCTTTAGCATTTTATGGTAGTCATCTTTTTTAAAAAGCAGCGACTTCATCACAGCTGTCCTTACATAAGTGTAAGGGTAAAATCCGAGCTTAAGCTGCCTTGGCTGTTCGAGTTTTTGCATTTTAACCAAACAATGCCTTGTTTATATTCTGCAATTCAGTTTCCTTCAGGTTTTCCAGCATTGTGTCAAAGCTGTAGTCAACCCTTATTGTCTTTTCCATGTTTTCCGCCATTAAACCGCCGATTATGCCTGCTGCTTCGGCATTGAATCCTTTTACAAATTTGGCATCTTTTCTATTGCAGTAAATTATGCTTATTTCTATGTCATTTTTTGCCTTTTCAAGCAGCTTTTTTATATACAATTCTTTTTTTTTGTCATCCAGATTTTCAAGCCTTTTCCTTGCCTCGGCAAAAACATTTTCAATAAGCTGCTTTTTTGCCTCGAGAAGCATTTTCTTGTTTTCCAAGTCTGCAGATGCTAATTCCTGCCTTTTGATTGTGTCAATTATTCTTTTTGCTTCTTCGTCGCTTTTTTGCCTCATGCCTTCTATTTTATTTTCGGTTTCTCTTGCTGTTCTGCTGGCTTCTTTCCTTGCTTCTGCAGCCAGGGAGTTTGCCTGCTCCCTTGCGCTGTTCAATATCTCATCCTTTACTGTTTC
This sequence comes from Candidatus Woesearchaeota archaeon, assembly GCA_016185865.1. GTDB lineage: Archaea > Nanobdellota > Nanobdellia > Woesearchaeales > GW2011-AR4. Next base: position 3,087 of record JACPMU010000023.1, read on the forward strand.
CAGCCCCATTTTATGATCAGGTTCCTTTTGCCAGGTTCAATATCAGTATAGCAATCACCAATCCAAAGATGACCAGTGTCTCCGGGATTACAGTAAGTATCAATCCCTTACCGAAAAGCTCTTCCTTTTCAGCCATTGCTCCAACAGCTGCTGCCCCTATTGTGCTTTCTGCCATTGCCGCCGCAATTGCGCTTAAGCCTATAGCAAGCCCAGAGCCTATTGCTATTAACCCGGTTGATATGTCTGCTGCCATTTTTTTACCTCCATAGTTTTGATTATTCTTTTGCTCCAAACGGCTGGTACTTTTTAGCGCCGCCGTGGAAAAATTTTGAAAAAAACTCGACATAATGAAGCCTTAATGAGTGCAAAAAGCTTCCCAATAATCCAAGCATGATGTTTATTGCATGGCCAATAATCAAAATTAAAACTCCTATCAATATGAAAAATCCGCCTTTATGAAAAAATTCCTTTGCAGAGTCATTTATCACAACAGCCAATGAAACTGAAGACAGGCCAATAGCCATTAATCTTGCATAGGACATTATGTTCGTCAAAATGCTTGGCAGCTCAATAATTCCTTTTACGCCTTCCCCTTTGAACAGCATTAAAATCGACAAGCCTAAAAATGCAGCTCCTATTACCGGAGAAATTGAGATTATACTGAAATAATTTAATGCAAGCAAAGTAACCCCTATTTGCAGAACAAACCAGCTTGCTTTTTCATATATTGCCTTCATTAAGCCATGGGATTTCAGCTCATTAATAAAGCCTATCACTAATCCGATATTTACATGCACAACCCCGATTCCGACTGAAATGTACAGTAAATTAAACATGTCATGCACTCTGCTCAGCAAATGGGGCAGCTCAAATTCCAAAATTTTCTCCTCTCCAAAAAATTCCCCGTATAAAAGCCCGAATAAAACGGAAACAAAAGACGCAAGAATCAATATGTTAAAGAAATTCCTTGCCTTTGGCATTTTCTTCTTCAGGAGCCAGAACAATGCAAGGCTTACAACTCCATATCCAATGTCGCCAAGCATGATGCCGAAGAATATCGGGAATGTCAAAAAGATGAAAAATGTAGGATCAATTTCTTTGTAAGTTGGCATGCTGTACAGGTCAATGAAGAACTCAAATGCTTTTGCATATTTCGGGTTTTTCAGCTTTACAGGCACCTTGTCCTCTTTCTTTGCGGGCTCAAAATGCACGAATATTTTATTTTTCGCAACTTTGTTCAGCCTTTCGATGGACTTGCTCAATTCCTCGCTTGGGATCCATCCCTTGATGAGAAAGCTGCTTTGCGTTGATGCAAACTTTAATGGGGCTTCTGCCTTTTCAAGCTGAATACTCAGAAATTCGTCTGCTGCCAGCAAAAATCCCTTGTGGTCTGCGGATAATTGATCCATGTTTTTCTTAATTGCCTCTTTCCTTTGCTTTAGTTTTTTTTCTTCATCTTCCAGCTTTTTTA